>NZ_JAFOIN010000082.1:0-9271 GCF_017421385.1 Ruthenibacterium sp.
CCGGGACAGCGGGGGGCCTTCCTCTTTTCCCACACGCGGCTTCCGCTTTCACCCCGGCCCTTGCTCCCGTTCGGTCGCATTTCGCCTGCGGCGAAACCGGGCTGGCCGGTTACCGGCCCCGACTTTTGGGTTTGCCGCGCAAAATCGCGCGCGGCATTTCGCTGCGCGAAACCACCCTGTGCGGTTGTCCGCTTCGCGGCCATGGCTTCGCCACCCCGCACCGCTATTTTGCCGTTCCCGTCACGGCTGCGCCGCGCCGGGGCCCCAACGGCAAAACCCCGGCGCTCTTTGGTTACTTTCTTAACATTAAGAAAGTAACGCCATCGGCAGATTCCGTAATCGGCCCCGCGAAAGCGGGGGCCTTCCTCTTTTCCCACACGCGGCTTCCGCTTTCACCCCGGCCCTTGCTCCCGTTCGGTCGCATTTCGCCTGCGGCGAAACCGCTCGGTCAGTCGTTGCCTCCGCCGGGGCGGGAGCGGAAGCCGCGCTCCCCAAAGCCCCGCCGCTCACCCTTCCAGCTCAAGGTCCCGCATCGCGGGATTTTCGATGAGGCCGCCCTCCTGCGTGAAGCGCGAGCCGTGGCAGGGGCAGTCCCACGAATGCTCCTGCGCGTTCCATTTCAGCGCGCAGCCCATGTGCGGGCAGCGCGGCGCCGTGGGCGTGAGCAGGCTTGCCGCGGCCTCCAGCGCGTTCAGCGCAAGCTGCGGGCGCAGCATGCTGCGGGAGGGGGAAAACACCGGGGCGTCGTCCGGCCTTTTGCCCTGCACCATATCCGTGAGCAGCATGGCCGCCGCCATCGCGGAGGTCATTCCCCATTTGTTGAAGCCCGTGGCCACGTACAGGTTTTCCGTGCGGGCCGAATACGGGCCGATATAAGGCACGCCGTCCAGCGTCATGCAGTCCTGCGCGGCCCAGCGGTACCGTATGTGGGCGCGGGGATAATGCCGCTTTGCAAAGGCTTCCAGCTCCCGCCATCCGCCGCCCTGCTTTCCCGTGCGGTGGCTGCCGCCGCCCAGCAGCAGCATTCCCTGCGCGTTCCGGAAGGACAGGCCCTCCGCGGCCTCGTCCACATACATACCGCCCACGTTCGCCGCGTTTTCCAGCGCAAGCACATAGGAGCGGTGCTGGTACATCTTCAGAAAATAGCTTCCGTGCCGGTTGAGGAACGGAAAATGCGTCGCCACGATGACCTTCTCCGCGCGGATCGTCCCGCGGTCGGTAACGGCGCTCGTCCCCTCCAGCCTGCGCACGGGCGTGTGCTCGTAGGCCCGCAGCCCTCTGGCCGCGGCCGCGGCAAAGCGCAGCGGGTCGAACTGGGCCTGGCGCTCGAACCGCACGGCTCCCGCCACCGGAAAAGGCAGCGGCAGCTTGTCCGTAAAGCCCGCGTGGAACCCAAGCTTCTCCAGCGCCGCAAGCTCCTTTTCCAGCTTTCCCCGGTCGTCCAGGGAATAGACAAACGCGTCCTTTTCCTCGAACCCGCAGTCGATCTCCCGGCACATGCCGCGGTAGCGCGCCAGTGCCGCCTCGTTGGCGTGCAGGTACATCCCCGCCTTTTCCGCGCCGAAGCGGCGCAGCAGCCCGTCGTATACCAGCCCGTGCTGGGACGTTATCTTCGCGGTGGTGTTCCCGGTGGCGCCGGCGCACAACCGGTCCGCCTCCGCCAGCACACAATCCACGCCCGCCTGCCGCAAAAAATGCGCGCACAAAATCCCCGCCATCCCGCCGCCGATGACCAAAACGTCCGTCCGGACGTCCCCCTCCAGCCGCCCGTATTCCGGCATCGCCGCCGTGTCCCGCCACATCGAAAGCATCCGTTTTCCCCATTCCGTCCCTGTTTTTGTGCGGCGCCCGCGTATCATGCCGCCACGGATAGTGTTTACCGCGCGCCGCCCCCTATGCGGCGCCGTGCAAAAACGCCCTGTCTTCCGCCGCAAAAGCAGAAAACAGGGCGTTTTCGGAGTATGCACGCCGCGGCGCTCACAGCAGCACCACGCAGTTGCGTCCGTTCTTTTTGGCAATGTACAGCGCGCGGTCCGCACGGCTCACAAGGTCCTGCAGCACGGGCGCGCTGCCGTCCCGCGCCGGGCTGTACACCGTTACGCCCACGCTCACCGTCAGCGGGCCCGCGCAGCAGCCGTCCGGCGCACAGGGGCCAAGCTCCTCCACGGCACGGCGCAGGCGCGCTGCCTGGCGCATGGCTTCGGCCGTGTCCCGGCAGGGCGTGCACAGCAGAAATTCCTCGCCGCCGAACCGGCATACCATGTCCGAGGAGCGCGCCAGCACGCTCTGCAGCGCGCCGCCCACGCGGCAAAGCGCGCCGTCGCCCGCAAGGTGGCCGTGCGCGTCGTTGTATTCCTTAAAATGGTCGATATCCGCCATCAGAACAGCCATCGGCTTTTCGCAGCGGCGGCACATGGCCAGCATGGTCTCCGCCTTTTCCTGCCCGCCCCGGCGGTTCAAAAGGCCCGTGAGCATGTCGGTGCCGCACTCCCGCCGCAGCTGTTCAATGCGCCGTTCGTCCCCCGCCCGCGCTCTGCGCGAGAGCACGCGCCCCGTGGCGTATGCCGCAAAAACGAACGCGCCCGCGCGCAGCGCCGCGGCCAGCACACACCGGCCCGCGCCTTTGTCATATCTGCTGATGATCGCTCCCGCCCCTTTTCAAATTTCCACATATTCCCATTTTCATCCCTTTGATTGTAGCAGGAAGCAATGTCGAAAAAGCGCAAAGCATGCCCTGCATAAAGGTGAGCATACAGAAGAAAACCGGAGGATTTCAAAGCAAAACCCGCTTTTTTTACGGAATCCACAGGAAAAACAGCGTTTTTTCGCGGTTTCTGCAAAAATATTGCGAAAAAAATGGGTAAAATATATTGACAAACCGGCAAGCGGCCCGTATAGTATCATTTGTGCGCTGCAAAGCGCAGCCATCTTAACATACGCCAGCGTAACATGCGCCGCTGCAGCCGCTCCTTCGGGCGGTGTAACAAACCTTTTGCGGGGTGGCGCTCTCTTCGCTGGGCCCGGGGCTTCCCCGGGAAAAGCCGCAAAGGGGGATGCATATGGACAATTCTATCATCGTCGCACTGAAAAACATTGTTGTCGATTTCGACGGCGAGCCCATTTTAACAGGGCTTTCCCTCGACATCCATGACAAGGAGTTCGTCACACTGCTGGGGCCTTCGGGCTGCGGGAAAACGACGACGCTCCGCGTCATCGGAGGGTTCGTGGAGCCGAGATCGGGCAATGTTTTTTTTGCGGGCAGGGACATCACGCGCCTGCCGCCGTACAAACGGCAGGTCAACACCGTGTTCCAGAAATACGCGCTGTTCCCGCACCTGAACGTGTTCGAGAACGTGGCGTTCGGCCTGCGGCTGCAGAAGCTGGACGAAAAAGAGATCCGCTCCCGCTGCCTGGAGATGCTGGAGCTGGTGGGCCTGAAGGGCTACGAGCGGCGCAACACGGCCGCGCTCTCCGGCGGGCAGCAGCAGCGCGTGGCCATCGCGCGGGCGCTTGTGAACCATCCGAAGGTGCTTTTGCTGGACGAGCCGCTGGGCGCGCTGGACCTGAAGCTGCGCAAGGATATGCAGATCGAGCTCAAGCGCATCCAGCAGAGCCTTGACATCACGTTCATTTACGTCACCCACGACCAGGAGGAGGCCCTCACCATGTCGGACACCGTCGTGGTGATGAACCGGGGCGACATCCAGCAGATCGGCTCGCCCCAGGATATCTACAACGAACCGAACAACGCCTTTGTGGCGGATTTCATCGGCGAATCCAACATCCTGGACGGCGTGATGCTGCGGGACTTCCGCGTGGAATTCGCCGGGCAGGAATTCACCTGCGTGGACGCGGGCTTCGGCAGCCGGGAGATCGTGCAGGTGGTGGTGCGCCCGGAGGATATCCAGGTGGTGCCCGCCATTCAGGGCCAGCTGACGGGCCTGGTGGAAAACGTCATCTTCAAGGGCGTGCATTACGAGATGCACGTGCGGCAGGCAGGCTACGAGTGGATCATCCACTCCACACAGGCGTCGCAGGTGGGCGAGCTCATCGGCATGAACATCGGGCCGGACGAGATCCACATCATGCACCGCACGCAGGGGTGACGGCCGATGAAAAAGACAAAATGGACCGCTTCGCCCTATCTGGTATGGATGGTGACGTTCATCGCCGTGCCGCTGGCCATCGTGGTGTATTTCGCATTCACCGATAAAGCCGGGCATTTTACGCTGGAAAACATCATGGGCCTGGGCGCGTACACCACGGTGTTTGCCCGCAGCATCGTCCTGGCGGCCATCGCCACGGCCATCTGCCTTGTGCTGGCCTTTCCCGTCAGCTACCTGCTCTCCCGCATGCGGCCCGCAAGCCAGCGCATGATGCAGATGCTCATCATGCTTCCCATGTGGATGAATTTTCTGCTGCGCACCTATGCGTGGATGAGCCTTCTGGAGCACAACGGCATCATCAACCGCTTTCTGGGGCTGCTGGGCGTCGGGCCGTTCAACATGATCAACACCTCGGGCGCGGTGGTGCTGGGCATGGTGTACAATTACCTGCCCTATATGGTGCTGCCGCTGTACACCATCATGGTCAAAATTGACAACAGCGTCATCGAGGCCGCGCAGGACCTTGGCGCAAACGTGTACCACGTTGTGGCAAAGGTGCTGGTGCCGCTTTCCATGCCGGGCATCACCACGGGCATCACCATGGTGTTCGTGCCCAGCATCTCCACGTTCATCATCAGCCGCATGCTGGGCGGCGGCTCGAACCTGCTCATCGGCGACCTCATCGAGCTGCAGTTCCTGGGCAACAGCTACAACTACAATCTCGGCAGCGCCATGAGCCTGGTGCTGATGGTCATTGTGCTTTTGTGCATGAGCTTCACCACTGCCGACACCGAGGAAATGGAGGCGATGGTATGAAAAAGGGCCGCCTGCTTGCAAACGCATATCTGGTGCTGGTGTTCGGCTTTTTGTACGTGCCCATCGCCGTGCTCATCGCGTTCAGCTTCAACGAAAGCAAAAGCCGCACCGTGTTCACGGGCTTTACCTTTAAATGGTACCAGAACCTGTTCCACAACGACATGGTGCTGAAGAGCCTGGGCGTTTCGCTGGGCGTGGCCTTTGCGGCGGCGTGCATCGCCACCGTGGTGGGCACGCTGGCCGCCATCGGCATCAGCAGCATGAATAAGCGCGCCCGGGGCGCCGTCATGGCCGTCAGCTATGTGCCCGTCGTCAACCCGGAGATCATCACCGGCGTTTCGCTGATGCTGCTGTTCGTGGTGTTCAACCGGCAGGTCAGCGCGGCACTCTCGTGGCTTCTGCAGCGCGAGGTGGAGCTTCAGGGCTTCGGCCTGTGCACGCTGCTCATCGCGCACATCACGTTCTGCCTGCCCTATGTCATCTTCAACGTCAGCCCCAAGCTGCGCCAGCTGGACCCGGCCGTTTACGACGCCGCGCTGGACCTTGGCTGCAATCCCCGGCGGGCGTTTTTCAAGGTGGTGCTGCCGCAGCTCACGCCGGCCATCCTGTCGGCGTTTCTCATCAGCCTCACTTATTCCATTGATGATTTCATCATTTCCTATTTCACCTCCGGCACCATGCAGACGCTGCCCATCGCCATTTACAGCATGACGAAGAAAAAGGTCAGCCCGGAGATCAACGCGCTTTCCGCCATCATGTTCGTGGTGATTTTAACCATCATCCTCGCGGCCAACGCCGTGGATTCCGCAAAAGAGCGCCGCCTGCGCAGGGCCGCGCGCGCAGAGGAGGGCAGGCGATGAAGCATATCCTGAAGGCAAAAAAACGCTTTTTGTGCCTGCTTCTTGCGGGCGCGCTTGCGGCCTGCCTGTCCCCCGCGGCCCTTGCCGCACCGGACGGTGTGGAGGTTGCCCCCGGTTACGATTACACCCGCTTCAAGGACGCGGGCATTACGCTGAACGTCTACAACTGGGGCGAATACATCTCCAACGGCACCGACGGCTCCATGGATGTGGTGAAGGAATTTGAAAACCTGACGGGCATCCGCGTCAACTACACCACCTATGACACCAACGAGAGCCTGTACGCCAAGCTGAAAAGCGGCGGCGGCAATTACGACGTCATCATCCCCAGCGATTATATGATCGGCAAAATGGCCGCCGAGGGCATGCTGGAGGAGCTTGACCCCGCCAATATCCCCAACGCGGCGCTCATCGGCGAGGCATACCGCTCCAAACCGTTCGACCCTCAGAACAAATACAGCGTGGCCTACACCTGGGGCCTCGTGTGCATCGTGTACAACCGGACGATGGTGGACGAGGGCGACCTGGAACAGGGCTGGGGCATCCTGTGGGACGAAAAGTACGCCGGGCAGGTGCTGATGTTCAACAACAGCCGCGACGCGTTCGCCATTGCGGGCAAGCTGCTGGGCAATTCCATCAACCCCGGCTCCGTGCAGGAGATCGAGCAGGCGGCCGAAAAGCTGAAAGAGCAGAAATCCGTGGTCCAGAGCTATGTGATGGACGAGGTGTTCGACAAAATGGGCGGCGGCGAGGCCGCGCTGGCCCCCTATTACGTGGGCGACGGCGTGACGATGATGGCCGACAACCCCGACCTTGCCATGTTCATCCCCGCCGAGGGCACCAATATCTACATCGACGCCATGTGCATCCCCAAAGGCAGCCGGAACAAAGAGGCCGCGGAAATGTTCATCAACTTCATGTGTGAAACGCAGGTGGCGCTGGCCAATGCGGAGTACATCTGCTATTCCTCGCCGCAGGTAGAAGTCCCCGCGCTTCTGGACGAAGAGACCCGGGAGAACGAGATGATGTACCCCGGCGCAGACATGCTTTCCCGGTGCGAGACCATGGAGGTGCTGCCCGACGAGCTGAACAGCGCCATGGACAAGGCATGGAGCGATGTGCGCAGCTACGACGCCGCGGGCAACGGGTGGGTGATGCCGCTGATGCTGGTGGCAATGCTGGCCCTTTCCGGCGTAGGCTACTGGCGCAAAGCGGTACGCCGCCGGCGCAGCCAGTTTTAAACGCCATTCCCTTTTTACAAGGCAATGAACGCAAAGGCGCCGCCGTTCCGAAGAACGGCGGCGCTCCTGTATGTCGAAAAAGACTAAGGCAAAGGCGCATTGGCGCAAGAAAACATCGGTTTTGGACGGACGGTTTTGGCGCACAGCGTACTCAAACAGCTTGGCAATCCACAAAGGATTGCCAAGCTGTTTTCGCGCACTGTACATCCAAAACCGTCGGGCCAAAACTGCGTCGCACCTCAGAACCAGAAATTCTTGTTGCAGAGCAAGGGAAATCACCGCAGGCACCCTTTGTGGTTGTCAAGGCGATTTGACGAAGCTATGCGCAAAAATTTCTGGTTCTGGGGCGATGGTTTCTTGCGCCAATGCGCCTAACGCCGCACAGTTCACGGCTGACGCCTGAAGCGTCGCCTCGCTTGCAGATTTTCCGGCAACTGTCACAAAAATGCTCGCGAATACACAAAGTATTCGCGAGCATTTTTGCTTAACCTGCCAAAAAACCGGCCGGCGCGATTCGGCTCTTAGAATTGTGCGGTATTGCCCTAAAAAAACCTGCTTGCCCGCCCGGCGCATGTCCGGGCGGGCAAACGGTTTTTTAACTTTTTCCTGCGGCGGCCCCCACGTTACGGCGAAACGGCTCTTACGGCGTCAGCCGTAACTTGTGCGGCGCCGCCCTATGGGCGCGTTACCAGCCGCAGATATTCCCGCCCCATCTGCGGCGGGAACCGGTGGCGCAGGCCCGCCTGCAGCGTCAGGTGCACGCGCCCGCCCGCGCTGTGCAGCGCACCGTACAGCATCTGCGCCATTTCGATGCAGTCGCTGTCCTGCGTACCGCAAAAAAGATGCACCTCTACGTTTTTTTTCGCCAGCGCACGGCAAACCGCTGCGCATTCCTTCTCAAGCAGCGGTGTCCACGGGGATTGCAGCGCCAGCGTGTCGCAGGAAAGCCCGGTATACAGCAGCGTGCGCAGCAGCATATCACAGCCGGCGGAAAAGCCCGCCCAAACCTGCCGCTCATAGCCCGCGTCCTGCACAATACGCGCCGCGTCCGCTGTCTGCCTGTAATTTTCGCCGTCGTATTCCCAGCGAAACCGCCCCGTACAATCCACCACCGAGGACTGCACTGTTTCCACCTGCGCACCCGCACGCTCCAGCGGCGCCCAATCCCGGCGCGCAATCCCGGCGTTTTGTCCGTTGCCGTGCACCGCCAGCACCAACGTTCCGGCAGCGCGCCCGCGCCACGAAAACTGCATCCTGCCCGCACGCCGGGCCTCCTCGTAACGTCCCTCGGAAATTTTGCGCAGCGTCTCAAACCGCGCGTCCCCGAACAGCGGCTTTAAGTCCCCGTCGTCCAGCACCTCGGGACGGTACCAATACTCCTTTTGCTCCACCGCCTCGGCCAGCCACTCCAGCGCCGCAGGCGCGCGGCCCGCCCCGGCGGCAAGGCATGCGAGAAAATAATAAATCTGCGGATGCTCGCCGTCCTTCCATGCCCCACGCTGCGCGAGCAGGAAATCATAGGCCGGTTCATAACCGTCCTGCTCCGCCAACGCCAATACTTCTTCCAATAAAACATCTTCGTTCATGTGTTTATGCTCCTTTTTTGGATTTAAGGGCATAAAAATGCCCGGGAGAGTGATTTCTCCCGGGCAATCACAAAACGAATTTACACAAAGGACACGCCGGGAGCCGCGCCTATCGCAGAAAATTTTTTCATAGATGACCGCTCCCTTTCCATACAGGCTTTCCGGCGTTGCCTCCCACCGGGCCTGTGCCAAAGCACGGGAAACCCGCCGCGTGCAGATTATAAACCTTACGTGCACCGTTTGTCAAGATGCGCCGTTCTTCAAAAAACGGCCCGCGCGCCCCGCCGCCTTCAGGCGGCGGGTTCCTCGTCCAGCTCCTGCCGCACGAACACGACCTCCTCGTCGTCCTCGTCGAACAGGCAATTCACCGTGGGGCTGTGCAATACAAGCTCGGTGGGGCTGTATTTTGCGTCTCCACCCCATAATCTTGCTCCGTATTGAGAGCCTTCCATATAACGCGGCCAAATGTAAATAAGCCCCCCAGGATAAAAGGCATATTCAACTTCAACAGCTTTTCCATCCACCATCACCTCACCATAAATTGCTTCTTTCTCCTTTATTTCAAACCATGCACCGTATTCCTCACATGTCCACCTTGCCTCCCCGTAATCATACGGGCGGTACCCATTATAAGGGTCACACGCGCAAAGCAAAAGCATGCA
>NZ_JAFOIN010000083.1:0-12432 GCF_017421385.1 Ruthenibacterium sp.
GCCGGACCCCGCGGCAGCCATGTGCCTGCCGCGGCGTCGGAGATACATATCTGCCCCGAATGCGGCGGCCCCGTGGAGCATGAGGGAGGCTGTGTCATCTGCCGCAACTGCGGTTTCTCCAAATGCGGATAAAGCTGCGTCGGCATAAGGCGGCAAACACATCCCCAATATTTTGTGGGTGAGCCCGTGAGAAAAAGATTTGAAGCCCCATCTCTAGAAAATATATATTTTCATGCGGCAGCTTCAAATATATATGCGCCCAAACTGCATACTTCAAAACAAAAGTACATGCCATGCTTCGCTTCGCGCCGGGATCCGGCGCGGAGCGTTTTTCAACACGGACAAGGAAAACTTTCAACATTTCAACCGAGTTTTACACCGAGTATAGCGGGTTTTCCACAGCTTTTGTTGAAAACCCTGTGGAAAGCGTTGAAAAGGGCGTAAAATAGGCCCCGGTTTTCCACAATATTCCGCGAATGTTACAGTTTGTACATAACTAATTGTTGAATACTGAAAGAGGTTTTGATACAATATCTTTATATCGCCGCCGGTTTTTTCCGCCCGCGGCGGATTCAACAAAAAGCAATATCCGCCCGCGGCGCGGGCGGTGGAGAAAGGAACCAAACGTTTCATGAAATGGGTCTATAAGCTCGAACGGAAATTCGGCCGCATCTGCATTCCCCATCTGATGCTGGTCATCATCGCGGGGCAGGCCATGGTGTATCTGGCCAATCTGCTCAACCCAGACATCCTGCTGCTCAGCCGTTTTTCGCTGAACTGGGCCGCCGTGATGCACGGCGAGGTGTGGCGGCTGCTCACCTTTGTGTTCATTCCCCAGAGCACCAGCCCGCTGGGCCTTGTGCTGACGCTTTATTTCTACTATCTCATCGGCAACACACTGGAAAATACCTGGGGCGATTTCCAGTTCAACGTCTATTACTTGTGCGGCATGCTCGGGGCCATCTTGGCGGCTGCGCTCACAGGTTACGGCACCAGCTACTACATCAACCTGTCGCTGTTTTTTGCTTTTGCCATGCTCTACCCTGATTTTCAGGTGCTGCTGTTCTTCATCATCCCCATTAAGATGAAGTATATGGCCCTGTTTTCGGGCGCGCTGTGTCTCATCGACCTGCTGATGGGAGGCTGGAGCACCCGGGCGGCGGTGCTGCTCTCGCTGGCAAACTTTCTTCTGTTTTTCGGCGGGGATTTCTTCCGCACGGTCAAGCAGGAGATCAAATACCATAAGACGCGCCGTACCTGGCAGAACCAGAACCGCAGCAACTGGCGCTGACACGGGGAATTTGTGCCTGCACCCGCGCGGCAGTGGATTTTTCGTGCGATCTGTGCTAAAATGAAAGTAAGCAGAAGGCGCACCCCGCGCCCTGTAATGTTTAGGGGGTATTGTTATGAAAATGATCACCGCGATCGTCAACAAGGAAGACGCAAATGCTGTTTGTAACGCACTGACGAAGGGCGGCTTTTCGGTAACAAAGCTGTCCACTACGGGCGGTTTCCTGATGGCGGGCAACATGACGCTGCTCATCGGCACCGACGATGAAAAGGTGGATAAGTGCATTGAGCTGATCGCCTCCTGCTCCAAGCAGCGCAAAGAGGTGGTGCCCAGCACCGCCAGCTACGGCATCGGTGTCACGACGGCCTATCCGCTGGAAGTGACTGTGGGCGGCGCGACGGTGTTCGTCACCAACGTGGAACGCTTTGAAAAGCTGTAATGGCTGCGCTGGATTCCCTGCTCGGAAATGAAACACTCAAGGAAAGCCTCTCGGCCGCGCTTGCGGCCGGGCGGCTTTCTCATAGTATCCTGCTTTGCGGCGAGGCAGGCACAGGCGCGGGCTTTGCCGCGCGCTGCCTGGCCGCGGATTACCTTTACCCAAACGGCGGCGCCTCCGCCGCTCAGGTTTTGGCGGGTCAAAGCCCGGAATACCTGCTGCTGGCGGGCGAAGGCGTTTCCGGGGATATCCGCGTGGACCGTGTCCGCGAGGTGCGGCGGGAGATATTCAACACCGCGCTCTCCGCTGGAGGACGCGCCGTGCACATCAAAGGCGCGGACAAGCTGAACGGCGCCAGTGCCAACGCCTTGCTGAAGGTGCTGGAGGAGCCGCCTGAGGGTGTGCTGTTTATCCTGACGGCGCCCAGCGAGGCGAACGTGATGGCCACCATCCGCAGCCGCTGCTGCGCCTATTCCCTGGCCCCCGTGGCCGAGGAGGTGTGCGCGGCGTATCTGAAGAAGCACTTTCCAAAGGAGCCTGAGGCCGCTCGGTATGCGGCGCTGTTCGGTGGGAAGATCGGCAGTGCGAAGCGCTGCCTGGAGGACGCGGCCGGGCGGACGCTTTTGCTGGACGCGCTGAAGCTGGCGGGCCTGGCCGAAAAACAGGACGTTTACGGCGCATTGGCGCTGCTTTCCAAATATGAAAAAGACCGCGCGGGCACACAGGCGCTTCTTGGCCTGCTGCTGAACGTGTGCAGTGCTTCACTGCGGGGCAGCGAGGCGGCCCAAAGCCCTGTAAGCCCGGCCCGCGCCGCGCGCTGCGCAGGGGAAGCCGGAAAAACGGCCCGGCTGCTGGCAGGCAATGTCAGCGGTAAGCTGGCGCTCACCTGCCTTGCCGCGCGCCTGACGGCATGAGCCTGCGCTTTGGGCGGGAGGGCTTTGCCGGCGGGCGGAGACTTTGCGCGGATATTTCTTCCCCGCGCCCCCACTCTCTTGATAAAACGCCGCTTCAAATGCCGCGGGCGGCGGAACTGACACCCATTGCAGCGGCGGCGAAAGGAAAGAAGCTATGACAAAAGTGATCGGCGTCCGCTTCAAAGCGAACGGCAAATCCTACTATTTCAGCCCCGGCGAGCTGGAACTCCAACAGGGGGACCACGTTATCGTGGAAACGGCCCGGGGAACAGAGTGCGGCGAGGTAGCAAAAGGCCCTCATGACGTGCCGGATTCCAGCATCGTCAAGCCGCTCAAGACGGTCACGCGCATGGCGGACGCCGTGGATGTGCGCCGCATGCAGCAGAACCGCGCGGACGAAAAACGCGCCTTTTCGGTGTGCGAGGAGCGCATTGCCAAGCACAAGCTGGACATGAAGCTGGTGGATGTGGAGTATACGCTGGACCGCAACAAGATCCTGTTCTACTTTACGGCCGACGGGCGCATCGACTTCCGTGACCTTGTCAAGGACCTTGCCGGTGTGTTTCGCACGCGCATCGAGCTGCGGCAGATCGGCGTACGGGACGAGAGCAAAATGCTGGGCGGCTTGGGTATTTGCGGCCAGCCGTTCTGCTGCAGCCGTTTTCTGCGGGATTTCCAGCCGGTGTCCATCAAAATGGCTAAGGAACAGGGACTCTCGCTCAATCCGGCCAAGATCAGCGGCAGCTGCGGCCGCCTGATGTGCTGTCTTGCCTACGAGCAGCCGGCATATGAGTATCTGAACAGGATCACTCCGGGCGTGGGGAGCATTGTCAAAACGCCTGAGGGAGTGGGCGCCGTGGTGGAGACCAATGTCATCTCCGGTACCCTGCGCGTGCGGATGGACCCCCCAGCCACCGGCTTCAAAACGTTCCACAAGGACGAATGCCAGTATCTGCGCGGCGGCAAGCGCGCACCCATCGCGCCGGACCCGGAGCCGGAAGAGATCACCGAATGAACGCTTTTGCCCCGCGTAGGTTTGCGTCTGCCGGGCCGTGCGGGGAAAAGCTGTTTCCCGGCGTGTAAAAAGTGCGTGAAAGTGGCCCTGCGCCCCTTGAAAAATCCGCATTTTATGTTAAAATGAGAACACATGGAGGCACAGCCTCTGGCGGCTGCATGCGCTGACCCGCGCCGCTCGCGCACGCTGCCGTAAAAAATTCGATCGCGCGGAGAAGAGGATGGATACTTATGGCTTACAAAATTTCTGACGACTGCATCGCTTGCGGCACCTGCGCTGGCGTGTGCCCGGTTTCTGCGATTTCCGAGGGCGACGGCAAGTATGTCATCGACGCGGACGCCTGCCTGGATTGCGGCACCTGCGCCGGCGAATGCCCGGTTTCCGCTATTTCCGAGGGTTGATTTCCCGGGAAAAGCAGAGCAAAGCAACAAAGAGGCGGGCACCGTGCGTGCCCGCCTTGCTTTTTCCTTATTCAGGCGATTTCGGCCTCTGCATCCGCGAGGGGCCTGAATTTTTGATTTGAGCGGCCTCCTCTACTTGGGCGTGCCGCTGAAACCGATTCGAAAGGAGCCTCCGCCTTTGCAGCAGGAACACCTTGCCAACGGCACACCCGTTTTCATCACGCAAAGCCACCGTTTTGGCCAGGATGCACTGCTGCTGGCTCACTTTTGCCGCGTGCGCCGCGCCGAGGCTGTGTGCGATCTGGGCACCGGCTGCGGGGTCATTCCCCTGCGCTGGCACGACAGAGGGCACCGCGGCCCATGCCTTGCGCTGGATATCGCGCCCGGCGCCGTAGCGCAGCTGCACGCGGCGGTGCAGGCTGCGGAGGCCTGGCATATCACGCCGGTCACAGCAGATCTGCGGGACCTTGCAGGCCTGCACCCATATGCCCAGAGCCGCGATGTCGTGGCCTGCAACCCGCCCTATTTTACAGGTGGGCGCGTCAGTCCGGACGCGGCGCGGGCGGGTGCGCGCCATGAGCTTTCCTGCACGATGCCCGATGTATGCGCGGCTGCGGGTCTGCTGCTGAAAGACGGCGGCAGGCTGTGTGTGTGCCAGCGTCCGGAACGCCTGGCGGACGTGCTGTGCGCAATGCGCGGCGCGCGCATTGAACCCAAGCGTCTGCAATTTGTTATGGCCCGGCCTGAAAAAGCGCCCTGGCTGGTGCTGGTGGAAGGCCAGAAAAACCGCGCGCCGGGCCTGCGCGTGCCGGCCCCGCTCGTTACCGCGCGGGCAGACGGCCGCCCCAGCGCGGCCATGCTGGAAATTTACGGAACAGAACCGAAAAAGGAGGCCCCATGAGCGGCACTTTGTATATCGTGGCAACGCCCATCGGCAATTTGGGCGACCTTACCCCACGCGCGGCGGAAACCTTTGCAAAAGCGGATTTTATTGCCGCCGAAGACACCCGTGTGACGCTGAAGCTGCTGAACCACCTGGGCCTGAAAAAGCCGATGGTGAGCTATTATGAGCACAATCTGAAAGAGCGGGGCGGTTATATTCTGGACCGCATCGAGGCCGGGGAATCCTGCGCGCTGTGCAGCGACGCGGGTATGCCCGCCGTTTCCGACCCCGGGGAGGTCATCGTGCGGGACGCACACGCCCGGGGCATTCCCGTAGTGCCCGTGCCCGCGGCCAGCGCCGCTGTCACGGCGCTGTGCGTTTCCGGGCAGCCGACGGGTCGGTTTGTGTTCGAAGGTTTTCTGCCTACCAACCGCCGTCAGAAAAAGGAGCGGCTGGCCGCACTGCAAAACGAGGAGCGCACCGTGATTTTTTACGAGGCACCGCATAAACTGCCCACGACTTTACAAGACTTGGAGCAGGCGTTCGGACCGGAGCGGAGCCTGACCATCTGCCGGGAGCTGACAAAGCTGCACGAGGAGATCCGTGTCACCACCGTGGGGGACGCCAGCGCTTACTATAAAGAAAACCCGCCCAGGGGCGAGTTTGTGCTGGTGATGGCCGGCGCACAGCCATGCCCTGCGCAGGAACTGACGCTGGACGACGCCGTCGGCCTGGCGCGAAAACAGATGGCCGCGGGCCAGAGCGCCACGGCGGCGGCAAAATATGCCGCTGCGCACAGTGCATTTTCCAAGAGCGAAATTTACCGCCGCTGCCTGGAGTAAGGCGCGGCCTGAAAGGCGGAAAGCATATGAAGCTGCTGGTCGTTTCCGACGTCCACGGAGATTTGGACGCGCTGGAACGCGCGGTGGATGCCGAAGCGGATGCAGACGCCGTTATTTTTTTGGGAGACGGTCTGCGGGAAGCGGAGAACCTGCAGGATATGCGCCCGGAGCTGAAGATTTACAGCGTGCGGGGCAACTGCGATTATGCCTCCTTTGCCCCGCCGGACGGGCTGGCCGCTTTCGGCGGTGTGTTATTTTATTATACACATGGTAATTTATATAATGTAAAAAACGAACTGGATACACTTGCTGATGCGGCACGTGCACGCGGTGCGGACGCAGCGCTTTATGGACATACCCACTGTGCTGGCTGCGAGGAGCGGAGCGGTGTGGTGCTTTTCAACCCCGGCGCGCTTTCCCGGGTGCAGGGGCGCGGCAGCTATGGTGTGGTCATGGTGGAAAACGGCGCGCCGCGTTTTGAGCACAGACGGGTTTGATACGCGCCTGTCCCGAGATAAAGGAGAGCGGCAACTGTAAAAACCGCCGCCCGCGCAGCCCTCATAAGAGGGAATCCGCGGGCGGCGGTTTTTTGATTGTTCCGTAATGCTTACCCGGTTGGACGCGGGACGGCATGCAAGGCCTGAAAAAACGACCTCGATGACCGTGGCGGGATGTACGATCAGAGCAGATAGCGAAAAATTTCATCCCGCTGCTCGTATTCACACAGCACAGAAAGGCCGAAGCAGAATACACGCTGTGCTTCCGACAACGGGCTTGGCAGCGGCGCGTCCTCCAATGCACAGCGCGCCAGCGCATCCCGCTGGGCCGGGGTGAGCAGAGCTTCCGCTTCCTCAAACGTCATAGCCATATATGCTCATCCTTTCCGGCAGCGTTCAGTCGGCGAACAGCGGTGTGGAAAGATAGCGGTCGCCGGTGTCGGGCAGCAGTGCCACGATGGTCTTGCCCGCGTTTTCCGGCCGTTTGGCCAGCTGAATGGCGGTCCAGACAGCCGCGCCCGAGGAGATGCCCACCAGCACGCCCTCCAGACGGCCCACCAGACGGCCTGCGGAAAAGGCGTCCTCATTCTCCACGGGTATGACCTCGTCATAAATATGAGTGTCCAGAACTTCGGGCACAAAACCTGCGCCGATGCCCTGGATCTTGTGCGGCCCGGCTGTGCCCTTGCTCAGCACCGGAGAGGCCGCAGGCTCCACGGCTATTACGCGGATGGCAGGGTCCTGCGCCTTGAGATAAGCGCCCACGCCGGTGACGGTGCCGCCCGTGCCCACGCCTGCGATAAAGATATCGACCTTGCCGTCGGTATCGGCCCAAATTTCCGGCCCCGTGGTGGCTTTGTGTACAGCGGGGTTGGCCGGGTTGACGAACTGCCCGGGGATAAAACTGTCCGGAATCTCTTTGGCCAGATCTTCCGCCTTGGCGATGGCGCCTTTCATGCCCAACGCACCCTCGGTGAGCACCAGCTCTGCACCGTAAGCCTTCATCAGCTGGCGGCGCTCAACGCTCATGGTGTCAGGCATGACGATGATGATTCGGTAACCCCGCGCGGCTGCCACAGAGGCAAGGCCGATGCCGGTGTTGCCGGAGGTGGGTTCGATAATGACGGAACCGGGCTTCAGCAGGCCGCGGGCTTCCCCGTCGTCGATCATGGCTTTGGCGATGCGGTCTTTCACGGAACCGGCCGGGTTAAAATATTCCAGCTTGGCAAGGATGCGGGCCTTCAGCCTGTGTTCCCGTTCAATGTGGGACAGCTCCAACAGCGGTGTTGCCCCGATCAGCTGGTCAGCGGATGTATAGATACGGCTCATAAAAATTTCCTCCCTGAATGATGTGCTTGTATGTTCCGGCAAAGCCGGGCGGAAAGGGCTGTCAGCAACAGCGCCAGCACAGGCACAGCCGCCCCGGCGGCTGTGTGCGGAAAGGATCTGAGGTGTGAGGCTTCATAAATACCAACCTTTCAGATAGGTTTATAGGGATTATAACCCGAACCGGTCCGCTTGTCAAGGAGAAAGCAGGAAGTTTTTGCCGAGGTCTGCAGTTGAATTCCTATTAACCCAACAGTATAATAGGTTTATATGTGGAAATCTAAAAAATAGCTTTTGGTGGGTCTTGGACTATATGGGCAGTCCTCGGCCATTGAGATAAGTTTTTTATTGCAGAGAAATAAAAAAAACAGGGTTTGAACTTTTGCTATCGAAAAGTTTTAAAACATAAATACCCTTGCAAATACTGGTTTTTGTGTATCAAGACACTTAAAATTACAATGACTTTGGCACTTTGGCGTCCCCGGAGTTGCCCGAATTTCTTAGGGCAATAAAAAGCACCAACTTTAAATTTATCGAGGAGGCGAACAATGATTAAAGTAATAAAAAAAGCGTTTGTTGTCATTGGGAAAGAGGGTTCAACGCTAGACGGCGCGGGCTTTATTCAGAAATTGTGGGATGATGCAAACGGTCACTTCAGTGAAGTAGCACATCTGGCGAAGAAAGATACAAACGGAAATATTGTGGGAATATGGGGGGCCATGTCCGATGGTTCTCACACATTTAATGCCTGGGAAGATGGCTTTAGCAAAGGCTTGTATCTGGCGGGAGTGGAATGTGTTGATAATGCAGAAGCACCGGCTGGATGGACAAAATGGATAATACCAGGTTATGAGTATATAGTTGTTGAAAACCATAATGGAGCGTTTGAAGATACCATTAAACAAATGAATGAGGAAGGTATGTCGCTGGTCGGAGCAGTTCACGACTATACCGATCCAGCAACGGGAAAGGGTTATATGTATTTTCCGATAAGAGAAATTTAATAAATTTGTATTTGTATAAGGATTTAGGATATTCTCAGTAAGCAAAAATTATCCCTACTGTCATAGATGAAAACGAGTGATTTTTACGGGAAGGGTGCCCCTTTCCACTGCTTGCTACGGGATTTTTCGCAAAGGAACAGAAAGGAAATGATAATCTCAAGGCAGGCTCTTTTCTTTGGAATATTGCGCAGCTAAATGGCGTTTTCAGGGGGACATGTATAAGCATTTTACCCCATCGGTTTTATTGCCGGTACTGTTTTTATGGCAAGGCTTTTGAACTTCGAATGCGTAACCATAATGGTGTACAAAGTTATCCTAAATTGCCTTTGCAGGCGTAATTGCATCCCTGTGCCTGTTCTGTATTATCTTAGCTGTAGTGTTAAAATGGTATCCAACTCTACAAAACCAACCTATACGGCGATGTGAGAAGGTACAAGCGGAAATGGGAAAACGGTTGAAAATGCAGGCAGTTTCCGCACCTCAATAAAACTCGCAAGATGTTATAAGGCAATTTCCGTCTATACAATCCATAAAAAATAGCCGCAGGCTGTTTTTAGGCTTTTCGGGACGTCCCCGGCCCGCGGTCAGTAAGATAAGCTTTTTATTGCGGAGCAATAAAAAGGCCGCGGGAAAGGGCCCGCGGCAGAGGAAACAAAAAGAAACGGAGGAACGGCTGTATGATGGTGTCCACCAAGGGGCGCTATGCGCTGCGTGTTATGATTGACCTGGCCGAGCACCAGGCAGAGGGATATATCCCTCTCAAAGCTATTGCCCGGCGTCAGGATATCTCGGAAAAATATCTGGAGAGCATTCTCAAAAGTCTGGTGCAGAGCCAGTTTCTGACAGGCGTGCGCGGAAAGGGCGGGGGCTACCGGCTGACAAGGCCGCCCGAGCAGTATACCGTGGGAAGCATTCTGCGGCTTACGGAGGGCAGCCTGGCCCCCGTGGCCTGCCTGGAACAGGAGCCGGTGGAATGTCCGCGCAGGGCCGAATGCCGCACGCTGCCCATGTGGCGGAAGCTGAACGCGCTGGTGCAGGATTATCTGGACGGCGTCACGCTGGCAGATCTGACAGCCGAGGCCCAGTCCGCCGACCATTATGTGATTTGACTCGGCTCCGTTCAGGCATAGCGGTATTTTCCCCTTTTTCGCCACAGAAACCAGGCGCTCACCGCCAGAGCCAGAAGTTCGGCCACAACGATGGCGAGCCAGATGCCGTCCGTCCCCATGAGAGCGGGCAGCACCAGAACCACGGCTGTCTGGAACACCAGCGTGCGCAGGAACGAGATAACGGCGGAAACAAAGCCGTCGTTCAGCGCTGTAAAGAAGCCGGAGCTGAAAATGTTGAAGCCTGTGAGCAGGAACGAAAGCGAATACAAACGAAAGCCGCGGCAGGTCATCGCCAGCAGCGCCGCATCATAGCCCACGAATATCTTTGTCAGCGGAAGAGCCAGTGCCTCGGCGGCTACAGTCAGTGCCACTCCGGCCGCGCCCACCAGCAGCAGGCTTTTGCGGAACAGGCTTTTCAGCTCCGTGCTGTTCCCCGCTCCATGATGGTATCCCACCACGGGCGCGCTGCCGATGGAATAACCGATGAAAATGGCAATGAAAATAAAGTTGACGTACATGATGACGCCATAGGCGGCAATGCCGTCCTCCCCCGCCAGCTGCATGAGCTGAAAATTGTACAGCACTGTCACCAGTGAAGAAGAGAGGTTGGTCATCAGCTCCGACGAGCCATTGGTGCAGGCTTTCAGCAATGCACGGCTGTCCAGCTTCGTTTTTCCAAGCCGCAAAAGGCTGCGGTTGGGCCGGGCAAAATACAGCAGCGGTACGCCGCCGCCCACAAACTGGCTGGCGGCCGTGGCAATGGCAGCGCCCGCCACGCCCCAGCGGAACACGGCGATGAACAAAAAGTCCAGTATGATATTGGTAAGCCCCGCGGCCACGGTAACGCCCAGGCCAAAATGGGGCTTTTCTGCTGTGATGAGAAAGCTCTGGAACACATTTTGCAGCATGAACATCGTCTGGCCCGCCAGCAGGATTCCGCCGTAAACGACGCAGTCCTCCAGCATGGCACCCTGTGCGCCCAAAAGCACGGCGATGGGGCGCAGGAACAGCAGCCCCAGCACGGAAAAAACGATGCCTCCGCCGATGGTCACATAGACAAGCATGGAAAAGTAACGCTGGGCCCGGCCGCTGTCCCCTTCACCAAGGGTACGGGCCACAAGAGCGCTGCCGCCGGTGCCGATCATGAAGCCAAGCGCGCCTAGGATCATCAGCAGAGGGAAAATCAGGTTCACGGCCGCAAAAGCCGTTTTGCCCACAAAATTGCTCACAAACAGGCCGTCCACAACGCCGTAAACGGAGGTAAAGATCATCATGACGATGGACGGCGCCACAAAGCGCAGCAGCTTTCCCGTGGTGAAGTGGTCGGATAATTGGATCCTCATAGTATGCTACTCCTTGAAACGGTTGGGATAAATGTGCCGCGCGCATGTCCGCGCGGCAGAAAAATTGCGCCCGGATTTCCAAAACCGAGCGCACTCGTCATCTTCTCCGGCTACATGGCTGCGGCCATACGCCCTCCGATGGGATATGGAAATTTACAGGATGCGCCCGGCCTCTGCCCGCAGGCGGGCAAGATAGGCGTGCGTCAGACGCAGAAGGGCCTGCTGGTCCTCCTGCGGCATGCCGGAAAACGCGCGTTCCTCCATGGCGGCCACAGGGGCGGCCTTTTCTTCCACCAGCCTGCGGCCCTCCGGCGTCAGGCAGATGTGCATGTCTCTGCCCCGTCCGGGCTGAAGATACAGATAGCCATCCTGTTCCAGCCTGCGGATGGAGGAATTGATGGTCTGCTTGCTGATGTAGGACAGATCGCAGATATCCCGCTGCAGGCAGCCGTCGCCCAGAAGATAAAGCGCATACAGAATGATGGAGGCGCTGTCGGAAAGCCCCTGCCGCAGTGCAAGATTGTGGTAAAGATCGTCCAGCTCTTTGTAAAGCCGGTTGAATTCCCGTATTCCGGGGCCCTGTCCCATATGCATGCCTCCCATATCCGATTTCGGACTCAATGCGTTTATTATAGTCCGATTTCATACTTAAGTCAAGGCTCTCAAGCAAAAAGGGATAAAAACAGTCGGCGCAGCTACTATTTTTTACGCGCATCCGGGCACTTTGTGCCCGGGCGCCTGAGATCTTAAGGCCGTGGGACGGAGGGCCCACATGGCCGCTTTTTATAGCTTGCTGTGCAAAGCTATAAAAAAGCAGCCGGCCGGAAGATCCGGCCGGCTGTTCTGGCGCAGCGGGAGGGATTCGAACCCTCGTGCGATTGCTCGCAAACTGATTTCGAGTCCTGCGCCGAAAAGGCTCTTGCGGAACAGGGCGGGTCAAAGCTGGTCAGTTTGTCCCCGGATTTTCGGCGGCGTCAAGCCGTTTTCGAGGGGCCAAAGCCCGCAAAAATGGCTTTGGTACGAATCAAACCGGCATCCCCCGTTTTGGCCCCGTTTGGCAAGTTTTTTTGGAAAAATGCAAGATTTCATGCAAGATAATTGGGGGCTGATTTCGCTGATGAACACTGGGTTTGTGCTGCCCGGCCGGAAAACGGATTTCTCTAAATGCAAGATTTTAGGCCGATTTTGTGTATTATCTTTCGAACATTCAACAATTTGTATAGTTTTGGCGGAAAACACGGTGGTTCTCCGGGTCCAAATTCAAAACAAAGGAGAACCGAAAAAATGAAGAAAACGAATCTTTTTCAGGACGCCCTGGAGCGGCAAATTCAGGACCTGCTGGCGCCCTATCCCGACCCCATGGGCCGCACC
>NZ_JAFOIN010000084.1:0-4718 GCF_017421385.1 Ruthenibacterium sp.
CCGGGGCAGCCCGCGGCGGCTTTGCACAGCAGACCGCGGCCGGGCACGCGGCTGCGCCCGCGCGGGCGGAGGGATGGCGCGCGGACAAATATGACGCGATTCTGGCGAACATCGACGCATACGACGGGACAGAGAAAGGACAGAAGGTGATCGAATGATGCAGGAAAAGGAATGTACGGATATCTGGCGCAGGTATCAGGCGGGCAAGGACCATCACAACCGGACGAACATGTACACACAGGCGGAAAAGTGCCACCGCTTTTACGAGGGCGACCAATGGCACGGGCTGCAGGCCGGCGACGAAGAGCTTCCCATGCTGAACTTTATCAAGCCCATCTGCCGCTACAAAATCGTGATGGTGGCGATGAACGACACCGCGATCCTGTTTTCTCCGATGGACAACGACCCGAAAAAAGCGGAGATCTGCGAAGCGCTGACGGCGTTTGCGGCGGCGCAGTGGGAAAAGGGCAAGCTGGACAGCAAGAAATGGGCCGTTGTGAAAAACGCGTGCATTACCGGCGACCATTATCTGTACTGCTTCGACGAGCGCACGCCCAGCGAGAGCGTTGTCACGGACATGACCCCGCGGCTGAAAATGCGGCTGATCGACAAAACGGCGCTGTATTTGGCCGACGAGCAGGAGCCGAACCTGGAGGAACAGGAATGGATCATCATCGCCGAGCGCGTACCGGTGGAAAACGTACGCAGGCAGGCCAAAGACAACGGGCTGCCCGAGGCGGAGATACGCCGGATCGTATCCGACGAGGCGGACGAAACGCAGCTTGGCGTGACGGGCGCGGACGAGGTGCAGACGGACAGCGGCAAATGCACGAGCCTTCTGTTCATGCGCAAGACGGACGGCGGCGTTGCGTTCTGCCGCTCCACACAGGCCGTTGTGTACCAGCCCATGCAAACCATCCGCGGCCTGGACGTTTACCCGGTGTGCGGCATGCGCTGGGAAGAAAAAATGGGCAGCGCCCGGGGCGTGGGCGTTGTGGAGCGGCTGATTCCGAACCAGATCGAGGTGAACCGCACGCTGGCGCGGCGGGCCATCTGCGTGAAGCGGTACAGCTTCCCCACGGTGGTGTACGACCAGGACAAGCTGCTGGCGCCGGAGAAGCTGGGCGTCGTGGGGGCGAGCATCGGCGTGAAAAACCTGAACGCGAACCCGGTGGGCAGCTTTGTGCAGTACCTGAGCCCCGCGCCCATCAGCGGCGACGCGGCGAATTTACAGGCCGAGCTTGTGGGCACCAGCCGGGAGCTGGAGGGCGCGGGCGAGGCCGCGACCGGACAGGTGGACCCCACGAAGGCCAGCGGCGAGGCCATCAAGGCGGCCCGCGACCAGAGCGCCATCAGCCTGAACGAGCAGAGCGCGGCCTACAAGCAGTTTGTGGAGGACCTGGCGATGATCTGGTACAAGCTGTGGGTGGCGTATTCGGTGCGGGGGCTGCGGCTGGCGGACGGCACGCTGCTGCCGCACGCGGAGCTGGAGGCGCTGGACGTCGACATAAAAATCGACATTTCGCCCATCGACCCGTACAGCGTGCTTTCCCGCGAGCTTTCGCTGGAAAACGCGCTGGCGCAGCAGCATATCACATTTGAGGAATACGTGGAGGCGCTGGACGACAATTCCGGCGTGCCGAAGGACAAGTTCCGGGCCATTCTGGACAGGCGCCGGGGGGCCGCGCCGGAGCAAAGCGAAAGCGGGGCAGGCCAAAACATCGGCCCCGGTGGGGCGGCGGGCGCGTTTTCCCCGGAGGGGGCGCTGCCTGGCATGGAGCTTGTGGGCGGTGGCGTGCCGGGCGGTTTGCCCGGCACGGGAATGCCCGTGCAGGGCGGCGCGGGGCTCTTCCCGGGGATGGGCCCGGCGATGGCGTAGGAAAGGGCGGAGGGAATGGAAGCCGCGTGTGGGAAAAGAGGAAGGCCCCCGCTTTCGCGGGGCTGATTACGGAATCTGCCGATGGCGTTACTTTCTTAGTGTTAAGAAAGTAACCAAAGAACACCGGGGGCGTTCCGTTCGGCTAAAAAATCATGATTTCAAATTCCGTATCAAATCATGATTTTTCTTCACGCCTCTCTCCGAGGCCCCCTAAGACCCCCAACGGCAAAAGAGGAACGATTTTCCGCCGCGCCCTTAACAGTAAGAATGACATGACGGGCGCTTCCCGGAAAATCTGGATTTTGATTTACCCGCATCCTTCGGATGCGAGAGAGTCACAAAAAAATACTCCGTTCCCATTCTTCCTCTTCCGCCGGCAGAGAGTGAGCAAAGGAAATTTTATTTCCAATAGAGAGAATATAGTTCGTATTCAACCGACATGTAAAGGCAGCAGGCGCAAAAAAATATGCTTTGCTGCAAAAGTCTCTCGCACCTGTAAGGTGAGGGTAAATTTGAAATCGGATTTTTCGATAGAGCCACGCGCATGTCATTCTTACTGTTAAGCGTGGCGACGAAAAATCGTTCCTCTTTTGCCGTTGGGGGTCTTAGGGGGCCTCGGAGCGAAGCGTGAAGAAAAATATAAATTTGATATGGAATTTGAAATTTATATTTTTTAGCTGAGCGGAACGCCCCCTAACATTCTTTGCCTACTTTCTTAATGCTAAGAAAGTAGGCCGTCGGAGACTCGTAATCGGCCCCGCGAAAGCGGGGGCCTTCCTCTTTTCCCACACGCGGCTTCCACTTTCACCCCGGCGGGGGCGACGACCGGCCAGCGCGGTTCCGCCGCAGGCGAAATGGAGCCGAACGGCGGCAAGCACCGGTTTTTGCGGAGCGAAAACCGAAACAAAGTTGAGGAGGTGCCGCGACCAATATGCCATGGGAGCGGCAAACACCGTTTTTCGCGGAGCGAAAACCGAGATGAAATCGAGGAGGTGAAACAAAATGCTATGTCCCTTGTGTAAAACGGAGATGCGCATTTCCGGCAGCCGAACAAAGGCCGAGGGCGACAACAGCCCGGACACCGCTACCAAAGTATACATAGAGCAGGACCTTACCTGCACGAATGCGCAATGTGCGAACCACGGTAAAATCGTGGAGCAGCGGCGGGCGTATCTGATTGGACAGGCATAATAACGGCCGCACGGCTTCGCCGGAAAGCGGCACGGAAAGGCGGGAACAAATGCAGAAAAGTGTGAAAAAAAGCAAAAGAAAAACGGGCGCGGCGGGGAAATATACGGCTCCCGGCGCTTTTGGCGGGGCGCAGCCGTCCAATCTGGTGGAGCTGATCGAGGCGCAGCGCGGCAAAGCCGCTTCGTCCGCGGGCAAAAAGCAGGCCGCAGACACGGCGTTGGCAAACAAATGGGCGGATCTGCAGCTGCAAAGCTTCGGGCAGTTCGGGGCGGACCCGGCGGCAATTGCCGGGCAGCAGGCGGGGCAAACGGCAGGCGGCTGGCTCCGCAGCAGCGCCGCAAAGCCGAAAAACACGGCGTTGGCAAACGAATGGGCGGATCTGCAGCTGCAAAGCTTCGGGCAGTTCGGGGCGGACACGCTTTCCCCCACATGGGGGCGTGTGGAGGAAACCCCGGAGATGACAGCGGCCGAACGCGAACGGGAGGCGCAGTGGTATGAACAAAACGCAAACGCCTACAATGCGCTGGGCGCGGACGGCCAAAGCACGGTACAGCGCGCAAACGATGCCGCCAACCGCTGGGATATCGCAAACAACATGTACCCGTGGATGCTGGACACAAGCGGGCTGGGCATGCCCATTGACCAGCAGCTGGCAATGGCGGACGCGTACGAGGAGCGCAGGCAGGCCACGGCCGCGCTGGAGCAGGCCGCGAACAGCCTGCCGGCGGACGTGGACGCTCGTTCGCTCTCGCGCTATGCGCAGCAGCTGGAAAACGCGCGGTACGCGCAGGAACTGGAAACCTCCGCGCGCCAGGGCGCAGGCGAAGCCCCGATACTGCACAACGCGGCAAGCGTGGCGGCAAACGCATGGAATCTGCCAGCTGCGCTGGACTATGCGAAGCAGTGGGCGCGAAATACATTTACCGGCGATTACGCGCCCATCGACGTGAATACGCCCGCGCAAACGATGAATATTTACCGGGACGCGGTGCGGGACGAAACGGGCCGCAACATTGAAGAAGGCCTGGGCGGCGGGCTCGCCGGGAAAGCGGCGTCCTTTGCGTATCAGACGGGCATGAGCTGGGCGGACAGCCTTGCAAACATGGCGATGAGCGGCGGAAACCCATATTTGTCCGGCGTGCTGATGGGAAGCGGCACAATGACGAGTACCGTGCGCAGCGCAAAGGAGAAAGGCGCTTCCGACAGCCAAGCGATGGGCGCGGGCGTCGCCGCGGGCATTTTTGAAGGGCTGTTCGAGCAGTACAGCATTGAAAACCTTTCGTGGATGGCGAAAAGTGACCCGCGCACCTTTCTGGACGTTGTGAAGAACCTTGGCAAAAGCATTTTGGGCGAGGGAATTGAGGAGCTGTTCACCGAGCTTGCGAACGCTGCGGCGGACACGCTGATCATGGGCGACCTTTCCGACTACAACCTTGCCGTGCGGCAGTATAAGGCGCAGGGCGAGAGCGAGGAGGAGGCCCGGCGGCACGCAGGGTGGGACGTTGCAAAGCAGGCCGGGCTTGCGTTCGCGGGCGGCGGCCTGATGGGCTTTGGCAGCGCCGCGGGCGGCATGGCGTACAACGGGGCGGCGAACCGCTACGCCGCGCCGCGCGCGGTGGAAAGCGGTTCGTTTTACAACGCTTTGCAG
>NZ_JAFOIN010000085.1:0-6585 GCF_017421385.1 Ruthenibacterium sp.
ACAACCACAAAGGGTGCCTGCGGCAATTTTCCTTGCTCTGCATCGAAAATTCCCGTTTCAAGGGTGCTGCGCAGTTTTGGCCCGGCGGTTTTGGATGTACAGTGCGCGAAAAAAGCCTGGCAATCCTTTGTGGATTGCCAGGCTTTTTGAGTACGCTGTGCGCCAAAACCGTCAGCCCAAAACCGATGTTTTCTTGCGTCAACGCGCCTTTGGCGGGACGCTTTTTTATTGTGTCGTATCGCTTTACTGCATCGCCTTTTCCGCAAAGGTATTGTTTACGATCACGTCGTGCGGCGCTGTTTTCTCCAGCTCGCCTGCGGCTGTCATCACCGTTTGCAGCAAATCGAAGCTCTCCTGCGTGAGCACCGGGTCCGTGCTGTACGCGCCGATGTCCTTGTAGCGCTGGACAGCGCTGGTCAGCAGGGCAATATCGGTGTCCGGGAAGCTGTCTTTGACCACTTCCGCGATTTCGGCGGCGGAATGCTCCGCCACCCATTTCTGGCCCTTGTACACAGCATTGGTAAAGCGCTGGATCATATCCGCGTTTTTTTCGATAAAGCTCTTTTTGGCAAAATACGCGGTGTAGGGCATCTCTCCCGCTTCCTCGCCCACAGCCGCCACGATGTAGCCCTTGCCCTCGGCTTCCACGGAGGACGCCGTCGGCTCGAACATCGTCACATAGTCGCCTGTGCCGCCCAAAAACGCACCCGTCATGTTGTCGAACTGGATGCTGTTGTCCAGCAGCAGGTCGGACGCCGGGTCCATGCCGTTTTTGCGGATGGCATACTCAAACGCCATATACGGCACGCCGCCCTTGCGGCCCGGCAGGATGTGCTTGCCCGCCAGCTTATCCCAGGTAAAGCTGGCGTCCTTTTCGCGCCCCACCAAAAAGCTGCCGTCGCATTTCGTTACCTGCGCAAATACCTCGGTGTAGTCCTCTTTACCCTCGTTGTATACATAGATGCTGGCCTCCGGCCCCGCAAAGCCGATGTCCACGTTGCCGGAAAGCACCGCGCTCATCACTTTGTCCGCGCCGCCGCCGTTGGAAAGCTCCACGTCCAGCCCCTCGTCCGCGAAGAAGCCCTTTGCCAGCGCCACATACTGCGGCGCATAGAAAATGGAATGCGTCACCTCGCACACCGTCACCTTTTGCATTTCTTTTGTCTTGCCGCTGCAGCCCGCCAGAGCCGTCAGCGCCAGACACACACACAGGAGAAGCGCCAAACCTTTTTTCATTTATTACCACCCTTTCTTTATTGGTAAGCCCGGCGCTTTTCGCCGCGCTTATTCCCCCTGTTCCGCCTGCCGTCAGCCCCCGAACCAACGGCTCACGAATTTTTGCAGCAGCACCACGCTCTGGTACATCAGCGCCGCCATCACGGACAAAATGAGCACGCTGGACATCACGAGGTCCAGTTGAAACACCTGCCCGCCGTATACGATCAGATACCCCAGTCCGGCCTTGCTGACGAGGAACTCGCCCGCAATAACGCCCACCAGTGATAACCCGATGTTGATTTTCAATGAATTAAACAATGTGTTGATATTGGACGGAAATACGATCTTGGTGAATACCTGGCACTTTGTGGCGCCGAAGGTGCGCGCCATTTTAATGCTTTCCGGGTTGGTGGCACGGAAGCCCGCCAGCATCTCCAGCACCGTGACGATGAGGGAAATGGCCAGCGCCATGAAAATGATGGCCTCGGTGCCCGCGCCTACGACGATGATGATAACAGGCCCCAGCGCGATCTTGGGCAGGCTGTTGAGCACTACCAGATAAGGCTCCGCCACGCGGGACACAAAGCCGGACCACCACAGCACGACGGCGATGGCCACGCCCAGCAGCACGCCCAGCACAAAGCCCGTCAGCGTTTCATACAGCGTCACGCCCACATGCATCATCAAATGGTTCTGGGACATGTTGCGCAGCGTTTCCAGGATGCGCGATGGCTGGCTGAGGATAAAGCTGTCGATCCACCCCAGCCGGGCGGATATCTCCCATTGGGCAAAAAAGAACACAAGAAAGCCGATCTGGCACGCGTGCACCAGATGGGTGCGCCGCCTTTTGCGGCGCAGATACAGCGTGCGCTCGCGCGAGACGGCGGGCGGGTTCGTCGGTCTAGCTTTTTTCATCGGTACTCAGCTCTTTCCATATATGGTCGAAGTAAGGGCCGAACTGCCGGTTGGCCCGGCACGAGAGCGGCGAGCGCCCCGGCCCGAAGTCCACGGACAGGATCTCCTTTACCTGCGCGGGCCGCGCGGAAAGGACGAGTATCTTATCCCCCATGCTGATGCTCTCCGGGATATCATGCGTGACCATCAGCGTGGTAACCTGCTCCCGCTTCAAAATGCGGTATACATCGTCGGTGACGTTCAGGCGCGTCTGATAATCCAGCGCCGAAAACGCCTCGTCCAGCAGCAGGATATCCGGCCCTGTGGCCAGTGTGCGGATGAGCGCCACGCGCTGGCGCATGCCGCCGGAAAGCTGGCGCGGGTATTTGTGGCGGAATTCATACAGGCCGTAGGTTTTGAGCAGCTCCCGGGCGCGGGCCACGTTCTGCGGCGTTTTGGCGCCGCGGATCTCCAGCCCGAACAGCACATTGCTTAAAATGGTGCGCCACTCCAGCAAATTGTCGCGCTGCAGCATATAGCCGATGTGCCTTGAAATGCCTGTGACTACCTCTCCGTCCACATAGACCCGCCCGGAAGTGGGCGGCAGCAGCCCGGCAATGATGGAAAGCAGCGTGCTTTTTCCGCAGCCGGACGGCCCCACGATGCTCATAAACTCCCCCTTCTGTACAGTGAAGCTGATGTGCTCGAAGGCTGTGACTTCCCCGTTTTCGGCCTGGTATTTGTGGCCGACGTCCTCTACGCGCAAAATCTCCATGGCGCACTCCCCCTCTCCCGCCGCGTCGGCGCGCCCCGCCGCGGCATGCCGGCTGTAACGGCGCGCCGGACACCCGGCGCCGCATACCGTCTGTTCAGCCGTGATAGTACAGTACATGCAGAACAGCCGCGTTTTGATACTCAGCGCAGCGCACGGTTCTTTCTTTGCGCGCCCTGAAACGGGTCCGGGCTGTTTTTTTGCCGGGAAGAGGCCTTGGAAATAAATTTTCGTACAACAAAAGCAGCCGCGGCGAGTCTCCCCGCCGCGGCTGCTTTTGTCCGCATGGATTTTATTGTAACGGCAGCGCGGCTTTCCGGCCGCGTTACGCCCAGCCCCGGGCGCGCTCCACTGCCTTGTGCCAGCCGTCCACCAGCTCCCGCGCACGGGCCGTTTCCATCTGCGGCTCGTACAGCTTATCCAGCGTCCACTGGCCCTTGATGTCGTTCAGGTCGCGCCAGACGCCTGTGGCCAGGCCCGCCAGATATGCCGCGCCCAGAGCCGTGGTCTCGCGGATCATCGGACGGCGTACCGTCACGCCCGCAATGTCGGCCTGGAACTGCATCAGCAGGTTATTTGCCGAAGCGCCGCCGTCCACCTTCAGTTCTTTGAACTGCACGCCGCTGTCCGCCTGCATGGCTTTCAGCACATCCAGCGTCTGGTAGGCGATGCCCTCCAGCGCCGCGCGGATGATATGGTTGCGCCCGGCGCCCCGCGTCAGCCCCAGGATGGCGCCCCGGGCGTACATATCCCAGTACGGCGCGCCCAGCCCGGTGAACGCGGGCACCACATACACGCCCGCGCTGTCTTTCACTTTATTTGCGAAATACTCGCTGTCGGCGCTCTCGTTGATGAGCTTCAGCTCGTCCCGCAGCCATTGGATGACCGCCCCGCCCACGAACACACTGCCCTCCAGCGCATAGGTCGCCTTCCCGTTCAGGCCGACGGCCACGGTGGTGAGCAGGCCGTTTTTGCTCTCCACAGGTGTGTCCCCTGTGTTCATCAGCATAAAGCAGCCCGTGCCGTATGTATTTTTCACATCGCCCCGCGCAAAGCATGTCTGGCCGAACAGGGCGGCCTGCTGGTCGCCCGCCGCGCCCGCGATGGGTATTTCGGCCCCGCCGATGCGCGCCGCACCGTACACCATGCTGGAATCGCAAACTTTGGGCAGCATGCACATGGGAATGTCGAGCAGCGCACAGATGTCCTTGTCCCATTCCAGCGTATGGATGTTGAACAGCATCGTGCGCGAGGCGTTGGTGACGTCCGTCACATGGGCTGCGCCGCCCGTCAGCTTCCAGATGAGCCAGGTGTCCACGGTGCCGAATAAAAGTTCGCCCCGCTCGGCCCGCTCACGTGCGCCTTCCACATTGTCCAGGATCCACTTGATTTTTGTCGCGCTGAAATATGCGTCGATGAGCAGGCCTGTTTTGGCCCTGATCTCGTCCGCATAGCCCCGCTCCACAAGATTCGTGCAGAAATCGGACGTGCGGCGGCACTGCCACACGATGGCATTGTACACCGGACGGCCGGTGTTTTTGTCCCAGACGATGGTCGTCTCGCGCTGGTTGGTGATGCCGATGGCCGAGATCTCGCCCGCCTCCATGCCGCTGCGGGCCAGCACCTCCACCAGCACGCCGTACTGGGAGGCATAGATCTCCAGCGGGTCGTGCTCCACCCAGCCCGCTTTGGGATAATGCTGTGTAAATTCCTTTTGTGCCATGTTGACGATGTTCTGGTGCTCGTCAAAAATAATGGCGCGGCTGGACGTCGTGCCCTGGTCAAGGGCCATGACGTATTTGCTCATGCGGTACGCCCCCTTCCGGCGGGCTCAAAGCGCCGCCGTCACCGAAATTTTAATTTTGTATTCCGGCACGGCCAGCTGGCCGCCCGTGACGCTGCGCGCCGGTTCATAGCCGTCCACGACCCAGGCGTCCCACACGGCGTTGAACGCGCCGTAATCGGCCATGTCCGCCAGCGTGATGGCAGCTGTGAGCACCCGCGTTTTGTCAATGCCGTTGCGCGCCAGAATGTTGTCGATGATGTGGATGACGTCCTGCGTCTGGCCCGTGATATCGGCGTCCAGGTCTGTGGTGGTGATGCCGCTGGTGTACAGGATGCCGTTGTACGACACGCTCTGCGCGCGGCGGCCGTTTGCCCCGTTGCGTTTGATCTCCATAGTTTTACCCTCCCGTTTGTATTTCGCTCCGCGCGCGCAGAATGCGCGCGGCGGCAAAAATCCTTTTCATTTTCGTGCCAATCTGCTATAATCTAAAGTATGAACAGCCTTTTTTCACGCCTGCCGGGTCATACTATGCAGGTGTTTCTTTTATCTTAACATTTTCTGCGAGGAATTTCCATATGAAAAAATGCGCTGCCGGGCTTGCAGCCCTGTTTCTTATCGTTATTTTTCTTTCGCCGCGCGCCTTTGCCGCCGGGTACGAGCTCCCCGAAGGTACGTCCATCACGGCGCAGTCGGCTTATTTCGTCAACCTGGACACGGGCATCGTGGTATTTGAACAAAACGCGGACGAGCAGCGAAGCGTGGCCAGCCTGACCAAATTGATGACCGCGCTGCTGCTGATGGAAAATGTGAGCGACCTGGAAAACACCAAAATCACCGCCGAACGAAGCCTGTATGTCCCTCCCATCACCAACCCGGATTCATCCACGGCCGACATTTGGCCGGGTGAGACCGTGAGCGCGCTGAACATGCTGTACGCGATGATGCTGCCAAGCGCCAACGAGGCCGCCGAGGCCGTGGGGTATTACCTGGGCAACGGAAACCTGAACAACTTTTACGCGCTGATGAACGCCCGCGCGGCCGCGCTGGGCTGCACCAACACCAATTTCACCAGCACCAACGGGCTTGCAGAGATGGAGGCGGGCAACTACTCCTCCGCCCATGATCTTGCGCTTATCGCCCAGGAATGCTGGAAGCACGAGATTTTCCGCACCGTCGTGGGTACGGCGACCTACCAGATGCCCGCTGCGGAAAGCCACAGCGAGCCGTACACCATTCTCAGTTCGGACGCTATGATCAAGCCCTCCTCTGCTGTATACCGTTCCTACATCAAGGGCATCAAAACGGGGTCCACGCAGGCCGCAGGCCGCAACTTTGTCTCCGCCGCCGTCAACGACAAAGGCGAGACATACATCGGCGTGGTGCTGGGCGCGCCGTGGGACGCGGCCGAGGACGACTATGCTTATTCGTTTCATGACACCGCCACCATCTACGACTGGCTGTTCGCCAATTACTCCATCAAGCCTTCCATCGACACCGGTTCGCCCGTGACGGAGGTCAAGGTGAATTATTCCTCTGAAGCGGACACGCTGATGCTCTACCCCGCCGGCGACCTTAAGACCGTGCTGCCCAACGACAGCGACGAGCTGCTGGAAAAAACCTTCGATGTGCCCGAAAGCGTGGACGCTCCCATTGCCATGGGAGACAAGGTCGGCACCGTGACGCTGACGCTGAACGGCGCGCTGGTCGGCACCGTGGATCTCATTGCAGGGCAGGACGTGGCCCGGAACGGTTTTTTGTATGCGGTGTCACGCGTGCAGGCATTCTTCGGCGGGCTTTATTTCCGTGTGGTATGTATCCTGACGGCCATCTTTCTTGTGGGATACGGCCTGCTGACGTTCTGGATGTACAACCGGCAGAAGCGGCAGCGCGTCTGCCGCGCGGGCGGCCCGGGCAA
>NZ_JAFOIN010000086.1:0-9513 GCF_017421385.1 Ruthenibacterium sp.
CGCTGGCGCGCATGGGCCTGGGGACATTGAAACATGCAAAACCGCAGCAAGTGCGGTTTTGCCGAGGCCGCTTCGCGGCGTCATGTTATAATAATCTCAGGCTCGCCGCTGCCGCGGCTGCGCACCGCGTATACAACCCAAAACATGCGTCAACAACAGTATAGCACGTTTCATCAAAGGAGACCACGCTTTTGAAAGCAAGTATTGTAATACCGAATCTGAACGGCGCGGGCTGGCTGCGCGATTCCATTGAATCGGTCTGGGCGCAGACGGAGCAGGACTTTGAACTTATCATCATCGACAACGGCTCCACAGACGAGAGCCTGGCCATTGCCCGCAGCTATGTGGGCCGCCCGGGCTACACGCTGGTGGAGAACCAAACAAACACCGGCTTTTCCGCAGCGGTGAACACGGGCATCGGCCTGGCAAAAGGCGAATATGTGGTGCTGTTCAACAACGATGCCTTTGCACAGCCGGACTGGCTGGCACAGCTCATTGCCATGGCGGATGCCGAGCCGCGCGCTTTTGCGGTGCAAAGCCTGATGATCCGGCATTTTGAACGGGACATCTGTGACGATGCGGGGGATTATGTCACGCTGTTCGGGTGGGCGTGCAAGCGGGGCGACGGCATGTACTGGCGGCGTTATACAAAGCCGGGGCGCATTTTTTCCGCCTGCGGAGGGGCCAGCCTGTACCGCAAAAGCATTTTGGATGAGACAGGTCTGTTCGACGAGCTGTTTTTTGCTTATTTCGAGGATGTGGACATCAGCTGGCGGGCCAACAGTCTGGGTTATAAAAACCTGTATTGCCCGGCGGCCAAGTGCTACCACATCTGCGGTGCGACGACGGGCGCAGTGCGGTACAACGAATTCAAAAGCGTGCAGAGCGGGCGCAACAGCATTCTGCTGCCCTACAAAAATATGCCGCTGGGCATGCTCCTTCTGAATTTTGTCCCGCTTGCGCTGGGCTATCTGCTCAAAATTCTGGTGTTCGGCCTGCGGGGCTTCTGGACGCCGTACATCAAAGGCGCGCGGGAGGCGTTCCGGGCCATCCCGAAAGTGAAAAAGCCGAAATTCCGCTGGAGCAATCTGCCCCATTACGCGCTCATCGAGCTGTGGCTGGCGGCGGATGTGTTCCGCTACATCGGCTACCGCATCATGCGGTTTTTTAAGATAAGATAAAAAGCGGCACGGCTGTGCGAAATTGCTGAAAACAAACGGCGGCACACCGTCGAAAGGAGTTTTTGTATGAAAATCGCCATTGCATCCGATGCGTCGGGATTCCGTTTGAAAGAGCATGTCAAACAGGTGCTGCGGGAGGCGGGCCACGACGTTACGGACGTTGGCCAGCAGCGGGAGGATGAGACCGTGCGCTATTACGAGGCGGGCGAGCTTTTGGCGCGCGCCATTCAGAGCGGCGCGTATGAACGCGGTTTTGTGATGTGCGGAAGCGGCGCCGGCGTGTGCATGACGGCCGGCAAGTTTCGCGGCGTATACGCCGTGGCCTGTGAAAGCGAATATACCGCCGCCGAGCTGCGGCGCATCACAAACGCGAACGTGATGGCCATGGGCGAAAAAGTCGTGACCCCCGCGGTGGCCGGGCGTATGGCGCTGGCATTTGTGGACAGCGACTGGTGCGACGGCATGACGCCGGACAAAGCCGGTATGGTACACGAAGGCTTTGCGCGCATCCGGGAGATCGAGCGCACGCAGGCATAAGCCGCCGCGAAACGGCGCATTTGCGGCCAAACCGGGAACGAATTGCAAACTTTTTGTGACATGCCGCGAAATGCTTGGCAAACCGGCGCGGGGAATCTATAATGAAAGCAAGGAAGCCCGCCGGGCGGTGACGCAGGGCGGGCGGTTGCCCATTTTGCTGTAAAGGAGCGTAGAGTTATGGGATTTTTAAAAGGCTTGCTGGGCCTTGGCGTAACGGCGGGCGCCGCTTTCGCCGCATTGAAGGTGGCCCAAAAATATGAGGAAAACAAAGCGGCCGACGCTGCGGCGGCAGCCGCCGGGGCCGAGCCGCAGGACGTACCCGCGGGCAGCGTGCTGGAGGATATTGCCCGCGCGGCGGGCGGCGTGCTGAGCGACGCGGGCGCAAAGGTAAAGGAAGTGGTGACAGGCACTGCCGAGAAAGCGGGCGTGGATACCGTGGAGCTGAAAGGGGCGCTGCACGACGCCGGAGACGCGCTGTATGAAGCGGGCGACGCGGTGGCGGACGCTGGCTCGGCGTTTGCCGGATATGTGGCTGAGGAGGCTCCTGCCGTTGCGGGCCGTCTGCGCGACGGCGCGGAGGACCTGCTGGAGCGCGTAAAGGAAACCGTGGCCGCCGGCGCGCAGGCGGTGGAGGAGGCCGCGGACGCCGCGCAGGCGGCTGCCGCGGAGGAAGCGACGGAGCAGGCCGAAGTCGCCGCACAGGCGGAGGAGAAGCCGGAGAAGGGAACCGCGGCAGAGGCTGCGACGGAGCAGGAAACAGAGCAGCCGCAGGAAAAATAAAAAAAACCCGCCGTCCGGAAGCTGCAACAGCCGGGCGGCGAGAATTTTTTGAGGCTAAAAATATTTCTCAAACACTTCTCCCAGGCGTAAAATAGTTTTCTGGTGCTTCGCATCCTGTGCGTCGGATTTTGGATTCCAGAAGGCAGCTGGGAGTCGGTGGATTGCAATTTTTTCCTATATTTCTTCAAGCGAACATTCGGTGCGGTCTTTTTCCGCTCTTGGTATACTATGAATGTGGAAATATGGTGCATTTTGTCCTGCGTTTTCATCGCTGGCGTTTGACGAATTTATGCTTTTACAACTGTATTTTTGTCAAATGATTTAAAGTTTTTTACGGTATCTATAACCTTGTATAATGCACGGGTGTACCTTTGCCGTAATCCAAAATATTTTTGCAGTGCTCCTTGGGACAACCAATAGATACCCGCCTGCATCTTTGGCAGCATTCCAAAAAGTAAAAGTATCATTTTACCGTTCTTGCCCGACAGAGCCACCTCGCTGAAAATTGGCTCTTTACAGCGCCGCAGCGTGCTGCGCGCGGCGAAAATAGCTGCGGGCCATCCACAGCGCGGCAAGGAAGCCCAGAGCGTCGGCCAGCGGCATTGCGGCCATCAGGCCGTTCATGCTCCAGGCGCGGGGCAGGGCCAGCAGCAGCGGGATGTAGATGCACACCTGTTTGCCAAGAACCAGCGCGCTGCTGCGCGCGCTTTCCCGTATGGCCTGGAACAGCGTGCCCGTGCAGTTGATGAACGTGGTGAACGGCAGTGCGATGCTGGTGGCGCGCAGCACGGCCGCACCGGTTTCCACCAGGCCGCCGTCGCTGGGGCTGAGCATGCGCACGATCCATGGCGCGGCTGCGGCAATGATCACGGCCAGTGCCGTCAGAGCGGACATACTGGCGGCGCAGCAGAAGCGGAACGCGCTTTTCAGCCGCGCGTGGTCTTTGCTGCCGTGGGCGTAGCCCGCCACGGGCTGAAGCCCCTGCACAAAGCCGATGGACACGGAGAGCGCCAGCCCCGAGACGCGGGATGCGATGCTGAACGCGGCGATGGCAGCGTCTCCAAAGCCGCCCGCTGCGCGGTTGAGCACGATGGTGGCCAGCGCGTTGCCGCAGTGACGGCACAGGCTGGGAAAGCCTGTGGTGAAAATCAGCTTCACCATCCGCGGGGTGCGGGCTACCTGCCGCACCGAAATGCGCACGGATGTTTTGCCGCGCACATAGAACCAGAGCAGCGCGGCCCACACCATCACCTGGCTGAGCGCCGTGGCCGCGCCCGCACCCCGGATGCCCATGCCCAACGTGTAAATGAACAGAGGGTCCAGCACAATGTTCAAAAGCCCGCCTGCAAGCTGTCCGGCCATGCTTTCCTTGCTTTTTCCCTCGGCGCGCAGGCACTGCGCCAGCGCCAGGCTGGAGCATTGGAAAGGCGCGGCCAGCAGGATGGGAACGGCGTAGGCCTCGGCTTCGGGCAGGATGGTATCGGTGCTGCCCAGCAGGCGCATCAGCGGCTCCAGCGCCAGCAGCCCGCCCGCAGCGATCACGCCGCCCAGCCCCAAAGCAAGAAAAAAGCCCGTGCTGGCGGCGCAGTGCGCCTTTTCCTTTTCCCGTGCGCCCAGATACAGGCTGACAAGGCTGCTGCCGCCTGTACCCATCCAGAAGCCCAGTGCAGAGAGCACCGAGGATATGGAAAACACAACGCCCACCGCTGCTACGGCGGCCGTGCCCAGCTGCGCCACAAAGAACGTGTCGGCCATGTTGTAGACCGAAGTGATGATGCAGGTGATGATGCTGGGGACGGAGAGAGAGAGGATAAGCCCCGGCACCGGTGCGGTCGTCATACGCAGGTGCTGTGCATCCTGCTGTTCCGAAGTGCTGTTCATGCCGCAAAACTCCTTACGGCAGGCCTACGTCCCATATGGGACGTAGGCCTGCCGCTTATTTTTTACCGATTCAGGATCGCCATGAATTCATCGCCGGTGATGGTCTCTTTTTCCAGCAGATATTTGGCAAGTTCGTGCAGCTTATCCATGTTGTCTTTCAAAATGCCGATGGCCTTTTCGTGGGCTGTGCGGATGATCTCCACCACCTCTTTGTCGATCTTGGTGGCGGTTTCGGCACTGCACGCCAGGGCTGCGTCGCCGCCCAGATACTGGTTGCTCACGGTCTCCAGCGCCGTCATATCGAATGTTTCGCTCATGCCCAGGCGCGTTACCATGCTGCGGGCCAGCTTGGTGGCCTGCTCGATGTCGTTGGACGCGCCGCTGGTGACGCTGCCGAAGATCAGCTCCTCGGCGCTGCGCCCGCCCGTCAGCGTGGCGATCTTCGCCAGCGCCTCTTCCTTGGAGAGCAGCACCGTGTCGGCCTCCGGCGTCTGCATCGTATAGCCCAGCGCACCCGAGGTGCGCGGCACGATGGTGATCTTGGTCACGGGCGCGGAATTGGACTGCAGCGCGGCAACCAGAGCATGGCCGATTTCGTGATAGGCGACGATCTCTTTTTCATGGGGCGAAAGCACTGCGTTCTTGCGCTGGTAGCCCGCCACCACCACGTCTACGGATTCCGTCAGGTCTTCCTGTGTGACGATGCGGCGGTTGCACTTGACGGCGCGCAGCGCGGCTTCGTTGATAAGGTTGGCAAGCTCTGCGCCGGACGCGCCGGAGGTAGCCCGCGCCACGGCCTTATAATCAATGTCGTCGGCCATCATCACGTCCTTGGCATGGACACGCAGAATGGCCTCGCGGCCCTGCAGGTCCGGCAGTTCGACGGGCACACGGCGGTCGAAACGGCCGGGGCGCAGAAGCGCTTTGTCCAGCGTTTCGGGACGGTTGGTTGCCGCCAGAATGACGACGCCGGACGAGCCGTCGAAGCCGTCCATCTCGCTGAGCAGCTGGTTGAGCGTCTGCTCGCGTTCGTCGTTGCCCGCGATGCCGCTGCCGTCACGCTTTTTGCCGATGGTGTCGATCTCGTCGATGAACACGATGCAGGGGGCCTTTTCTTTCGCCTGTTTGAACAGGTCGCGCACACGGGCCGCGCCCTGTCCCACGAACATCTCCACAAACTCGCTGCCCGCGATGGAGAAAAACGGCACATTGGCCTCGCCGGCCACAGCCTTGGCCAGCAGCGTCTTGCCGGTGCCCGGAGGGCCGACAAGCAGAACGCCCTTGGGCATTACGGCGCCCACGCTGCGGTATTTATCCGGATTGTGCAGGAAATCCACGATCTCCTCCAGCGCTTCCTTGGCCTCCTCCTGCCCGGCCACGTCGGCAAAGGTCTTGCCCGTCTGAGCGGCCACGTACATCTTGGCGTTGCTCTTGCCCATGCCGAAGGACATCATATTGCTGCCGTCGCCCATGCGCTTTTGCATCATACGCCACAACAGCACCATGGGAAGGATCAGGATGAGCGTGGGGAAGATCCAGGTGAACAGGAAATTCATCAGGGTGCTGTTTTCCTGCGGAGCCACGGCGGAAAAGGTGACGCCGCTCTCGGACAGGCGCTTTTGCAGGTCCGCGTCCGGGAACACGCCCGTGGAGTAGATCCGTTCCGCCCCGTTTTCATCTGCAGCTTTGAAATAAAGCTCACGCTCGTTTTCCTGCAGCTCCACCACGGTCACCTGGCCGCCCGAAAGCATGTCCAGGAACTTGTCATAGCTTACTTCCGTCACGCGCGGGGTCATCAGACTGGGGAACACAAACGCGTTCAGCAGCATCAGGATGAGCATCGCGATCATCGCATAGTAAAAGAAGGGCTTTTTATTGGGTTTGGGTTGCTCGTTCATATGCTTCAACTCCTCACTGTATCTTCTATTGTAACGCCGGAATATGACAAAATTCAAGCGCGTTTGTAAACGTGCTGTGAATACCGGCATTTTCGTTTTGTTTTTTTGCCGGAAACATGCTATACTGGCCTCAAACGGCGGCGTGTGCCGCCTTGCGGAGAAGCACGGAGGGAGGCGCGGCCCATGACGGCGGCCCGGCGCAGAGATGAGATATTGCAGGCATTGGCCGGGGCGTCCGGCCCGGTGAGCGCGGCTGCGCTGGCGGCGCGCCTTGGCGTGAGCCGGCAGGTCGTGGTGGGGGATGTGGCGCTGCTGCGGGCGGCGGGCTCGCCCATTGTAGCTACGCCGCGCGGCTATGTGCTGGGCGGCGGACAGGAGGGCGGCGGCGTGCGCTGCACCGTGGCATGCCGCCACGGCCTGGACGGCCTGCTGGACGAGCTGTATACCGTGGCGGACTGCGGGTGCGGCGTGCTGGATGTGACCGTGGAGCACCCGGTGTACGGCCAGCTTTCGGGCCAGCTGCAGGTATTCAGCCGTTATGATGCGGACGTTTTTTGGGATGCCCTGCAGAAAAACGGCGCGCAGCCCCTGTGCAGCCTGACGGGAGACATCCATCTGCACACGCTCGTGTGCCCGGACGAGGCGCGCAAAGCGCGGGTGCTGGCCGCACTGGAGGAGAAGGGATATCTGATGGGCCTGGAAAAATGACGAGGCTTGCTGCGCCGGGCGGTAGGATGCCCGGCGCGCCTGCGGTTTTGCGGGAGCCCTCGGACGGGAGGACGCGATGAGGACTTTGTATGTATCCGATCTGGACGGTACCCTGCTGCGCAGCGACGAAAGGACATCCGGGTATACCAACCGGACGGTCAACCGGCTGGTGGGGGAAGGCATGCTGTTTTCCTATGCCACGGCGCGGTCGTTCCAGACGGCGCGGAAGGTGACGGCCGGGCTGGAAGCTGAAATACCGCTGATCGTTTACAACGGCGCAGCAGTGGCGGACAACCGGGACGGCTCGTTTTTACAGATGAATTTTTTCGGCGGGGAAGCGGCGGAGATCCTGGACGAACTGGAGGCGTGCGGCGTGTTCCCCATCGTCTATGCGGTGGCCGGGGGCAGAGAGATGTTTTCCTATCTGCCTGCCCGGTGTACGCGGGGAATGCGGGCGTTCCTTGAGACGCGGAAAAACGACAGAAGGGCGAACCCCGTCGCAACGCGGCGCACACTGCGTGCGGGGGATATTTTTTACTTCACCTGTATTGACGAGAGGGAAAAGCTGCTGCCTCTTTATGAAAAATACCGGGAGCAATATCATTGTGTGTTCCAGGTGGATCTGTACACCCGGGAGCAGTGGCTGGAGATCATGCCGAAAGCGGCCTCCAAGGCCAGTGCGGCCCTGTGGCTGAAAAGCAGCCTCGGATGCGGGCGGCTGGTCGTGTTCGGGGACGGAGAAAATGATGTGGACCTGTTTGAGGCCGCCGACGAGGCATATGCTGTGGCGAACGCCGCAGATGTGCTGAAGGCCGTCGCCACGGGCGTCATCGGCGCAAACGACGAGGACGGCGTCGCCCGGTGGTTAGACGCGCACGCGCGGTGTGCCGCGCAGACGCAGGGCGGCGTATAGGGCCGCCCCGCCGCAGGAACGGCAAGGCGTGTTGCCCAAACACAGTGTTTCCGGCGGCATTATTTTTGGTGGAAAAAGGGGAATTTGCCGCCTGCGGTTGACGCAGGGGCCTCAAGCGCGTATAGTATAGAAAAAATATGTGTCAAGACACATGTCGTGTGCGGTGTCTGCACAGTGGATGTTGGGGAGGAACCTGTTTATGTCCGCAGCCAAAAATACCGTACGCATTCAGAGAATGTGCGTGGCCGCGCTGCTGTGCGCCATCGCCATATTGATCCCGATGATCTCGCCTGTAAGGATACAGTTGGGGCCCATGAGTTTCACGCTGGGCAGCCATGTGGCGATTTTCATTGCCATGTTCATCTCGCCTGCGGTGGCGCTCACGGTGGAGCTGGGCGCGACACTGGGCTTCCTGCTGGCGGGCTTTCCACCCGTGGTGGTGCTGCGGGCGCTCAGCCAGGTGGTGTTTGTGGCCATAGGCGCGTTCCTGCTGGCGAAAAAACCCGCTGTGATGAAAAACGGCCTGAGTATTTTCCTGTTCGGGCTGGTGATGGGCGTGATCCATGGCGTTCTGGAAGCCGTTGTGGTGACGGCGTTTTGGTTTTCGGGCATGACGATGGAGGGGACGTTCGTCTCCACGGTGCTGGGTCTTGTGGGCGTGGGCACAGTGGTGCACAGCATGGTGGACTATTACCTGGCGCTGCTGATCTGGCAGCCGGTGTCCCGCGCGGCAAAGCTGCCCGCGAGCTTCACATTTTCAAAGAGCTGAGCATTCCGGAGAGGTTTTGAATAAAGCGGCGGGGCGCGTTGGGCGCTCCGCCGCTTCTTTGCGTTCGAATGCTTTTGTGTTACAATGAACCGAAAGAGCCGTGCAATAATCCGCGCGGCTCATTCGTATGAAAAATGTGAGGGTCCTTTGGTGAAAGGGGGAAGGGGTATGAGCGACGCTGCCGTATGCGCCGGCGCCGAGGAAGTTTTGGAGCGCTACGCCGCCACGGTATTTGCCGCAGCGTATGCCATGGTGAAAAACAAAGAGGACGCGGAGGACATCGCTCAGGAGGTGTTCATCAGCTATGTAAAGGCAAAACCTGCGTTTGAGAGCGCCGAGCATGAAAAGGCCTGGCTGCTGCGGGTGACCATCAACCGCTGCAAGAGCTTTTTTCGCAGTGCCTGGCAGCGCAAAACGACCGGCCTGGAGGATGATTTCCCGGACACGCCCTTCACCCCCGACGAGACCGCCGTAGTGGAGGCGGTGAACCGCCTGCCGAAAAAATACAGGCAGGTCATCTACTTATATTATATTGAGGGTTATGCCACCGGTGAGATCGCGGCCATTCTGGAAATGCCGCAGAACACGGTGCTCTCGCAGCTTGCGCGGGCGCGCAAATTATTGAAAACTGCTTTGAAGGGGGAGTTTGACGATGTATAAAGACGATTATATCTCCGCGTTCGGCAAGCTGGCCCCCAGCGAGGAATGGATGACCGACACGCTGGCCAAAATGCGCGCCGCCGAGGCGGAGCAGGAAGCGCCGGGCGCGGCCGGGCGGCCGGCACTGCGCGTTTCGGGCAAAAAACATCCGCGCCTGCGCCGCGCGGCACGGCCCGTCGCGGCGGC
>NZ_JAFOIN010000087.1:0-5705 GCF_017421385.1 Ruthenibacterium sp.
ACAACCACAAAGGGTGCCTGCGGCAATTTTCCTTGCTCTGCATCGAAAATTCCCGTTTCAAGGGTGCTGCGCAGTTTTGGCCCGGCGGTTTTGGATGTACAGTGCGCGAAAAAAGCCTGGCAATCCTTTGTGGATTGCCAGACTTTTTGAGTACGCTGTGCGCCAAAACCGTCAGCCCAAAACCGATGTTTTCTTGCGTCAACGCGCCTTTTGACGCTGCGCGTCAAACCGTCCGGCCCAAAACCGATGTTTTTTTATGCCAACGCGCCTTTGCGGCGGCGCTGAATAAACAGCGGGACGGCGGCTTCCAGCAGCGTCAGGCCCAGCGCAAGGGAAATATAGAGCCATACGCTGCTTTGGGGGCCCTGCATTCCGGCAATGCAGCGCGCGTCCATGATCCGGTCCTGCGTCTGAACGGAGACCTCATACAGGCCGGAACCGCTCTGAACCTGAGCGGTGTGATAAAGCCTGTCACCGGGAACGGCGGCGTCGGTTTTTTCGTCGATGCGAAAGCGGGAGGTGTAAAGGCTCCAGCTGACGCCCACAAGGCGCGTTTCGTCGGTGCTGTTCCGGTAAAGCACCCAGTCCGCGTCCGATTGGCCGAACAGCCGCGCAGAACCGCCCGCCCTCGTGTGCACGTCCAGAAGCTCGCAGCCTTCAAAATAGGGCAGCCGGGCCAGCCGCTCGGCCGTCAGCGGGCCCGCCTGCGGGAATACCGCCAGGGAAACCGCCGCTGTGAGCAAAACGAAATTCAAGAGAAAAACGCCGGCCCACAGGAGCACCCGGCCCTTCGAGGGCGCGCGCTTTTTCTTCTGCGGGTCCCTTGCTGTTGTCATCCTGAGCACCTCCTGATGTAAATGTGAACAGCGGTAAAGCTGCTTCTTGACTGTATCATACCAAAAAGCAAAGGGCTTGCACAGCACGCCGCCGGAAAACCGTCGCCTTGCCCAAGAAAAGCGGACGCAGCTTGGGCAAAGCGGCGGCCACCGGCGGTCAGCCGCTGCAAACGGGTTGCACTTTTGCCTCCTTTGCCGTATAATAAAAAGAATCTGAAATTTGTATAATTCTGGAAAAGAGGCGGCGGCTTTGACGGACTTTCTGGTAAAACGCTTTATCAAAAACAGCACGGACGTGAACGACCCTGCCGTGCGCACCGCTTACGGCAATTTGGCGGGCGCGGTGGGCATTTTCTGCAACGTGCTGCTGTGTGCGGCCAAGCTGGCGGTGGGCACGCTGTTCGGCAGCATCTCCATTACGGCCGACGCGGTGAACAATCTTTCCGACGCCTCGTCCAGCGTCATCACGCTGGTGGGCTTCCGGCTTTCGGCAAAGCCCGCGGACGACGAACACCCTTACGGCCATGCGCGCATCGAATATCTGGCGGGGCTGGCCGTCTCGGTGATGATCCTCGTCATCGGCGTGGAGCTGGCGCGTTCCAGCATCGGCAAGATCCTGTCCCCCACGGCCGTGGAGTTCAGCCTTGTCACCGTGGCGGTGCTGCTGCTCTCCATCGGCGTGAAGCTGTGGATGGCGGCCTTTAATAAAAAGGTGGGCAGGCGCATCGGCTCGGCCGCGCTGGAAGCCACGGCCATGGACAGCCGCAACGACGTGATCTCCACGGCGGCGGTGCTGGCGGCGAGCGTGGTCTCGGGCCTGACGGGGCTGGAGCTGGACGGCTGGATGGGCCTTGGCGTGGCGCTGTTCATTTTGTGGAGCGGCGTGGGCATCCTGAAGGAAACGGTCGATCCGCTGCTGGGAGAGGCGCCCAGCGAGGAGCTGACGGATTACATCGGCAAAAAGGTGATGAGCTACGACGGCGTGCTGGGCACCCACGACCTGATGGTGCACGATTACGGCCCCGGCCGCCGTTTTGCCAGCGTACATGTGGAGATGGCGGCGGAAAACGACGTGATGCAGAGCCACGACATCATCGACAACATCGAACGGGATTTCCAGGAGAACGACCACATCAGCCTCATCATCCATTACGACCCCATCCTGACGGGCGACGACGCGGTGGGCACGGCCCGGGAGTGGGTGAAGGAGCTGGTGCGGAGCATTTCGCCGGAGCTTTCCATCCACGATTTCCGCATGGTGCAGGGGCCGTCCCACACAAATTTGATTTTCGACACCGTGGTGCCGCACAATTTTCCGCTTTCGGACGCCGCGCTGCGCAAACGCATCCAGAGCCTTGTGGAGACGCACGACGCGGGCGAAACGAAATATTACGCCGTGGTCACCATCGACCACAGCTACGCGGCCATCCCCGGCGCGTGCAAAACAGACGGAAAGGAATGAGCCGCCCGCCTTTTGGGGCGGCCAAAGGATACGGAAAGGGAAGGGAAAGAACATGGAATTCAAAATCTCGGATAAGATGCGCAATATGAAGCCGTCGGTCATCCGCGAGATACTCAAGCAGATGAGCGACCCGACGCTCATCAGCTTTGCGGGCGGGAACCCGGCGGCGGATTCATTCCCGGCGGAGGACATCGCGCGCTTTTCGGACGAACTGCTGCGGCAGGACCCTGTGGCCGCGCTGCAGTATTCGGTGTCGGAGGGCGTGCCCTCGGTGCGCGAAGCCGTGCGGGCCTTTGCCAACCGGCGCGAACGGGTGGCGAAGGAAAACGACGGCGTGCTCATTACATCCGGCAGCCAGCAGATCCTGGATTTCGCGGCCAAATGCCTTTGCAACGAGGGCGACGTGGTGGCTGTGGAAAACCCGGCGTTCCTGGGGGCGTTCAACGCGTTCCGCAGCAGCGGCGCGCGCCTGGCCGGCGTGCCGATGGAGGACGACGGCGTAAACCTGGCCGCGCTGGAGGCCGTGTTTGCCGCGCCGGAAAAGCCGCGCTTTTTCTACTGCATCCCCAATTTCCAGAACCCCACGGGCAAGACCATGAGCCTTGCCAAGCGCAGGGCCGTCTATGCGCTTGCGGTGCGGTACGGCGTGCCCGTGCTGGAGGACGACCCCTACGGGGAGCTGCGCATCGCGGGCGGGCCGGTGCCGTCCATCAAAAGCATGGACACCGAGGGTGCCGTTATCTACGCGGGCAGTTTTTCCAAAATTTTGTGCCCGGGCATGCGCCTTGCGTACTGCGTCTGCGACAAAAAGCTGATGGCCGCCTTTGTGGTGGCGAAGCAGTGCAGCGACGTGCACACCAACGTGTGGGCGCAGCGTGTATGCGAGGCCATGCTGACGCGCACGGATATGGACGCGCACATCCGGGAGATACGCAAAATTTACGCGGCCAAGGCGGCGCTGATGATGGAACAGCTGGATGAAAAGTGCCCGCAGGTCCGTTATACGCGGCCCGAGGGCGGCATGTTCATCTGGGGCACGCTGCCCGAAGGAGCGGACATGCCCGCGTTTGTGCGGGAATGCCTTGCGCGCAAGCTGGCGCTTGTGCCGGGCAACGCGTTCATGGTGGACGAAGAAGCGCCGTGCGGCAGCTTCCGCATGAATTTTTCCACCCCCACGCCGGAGAACATCGTGAAGGGTGTTTCCGTTATGGCCGGGGTGCTTGCCGCGCAGGGGCTCTGACATGCAGGCGGGATAAAAACAAACCAGAGCGGCGCTCCCTCTTTGAAAGGGAGCGCCGCTCTGGTTTTCTGCATCAGCCGGAGCGCACGGCTCACAGCGCCAGCTCCACGCCGCGGCCCGTGCGCTTGTACGGCGTGTAGCGGATGCCCACCATGTCGAACATCCGTTTGCTGGCGATCACGGAATCGGAATCCGCGTATTTGTCCTCGTAATAGATGACCTGTGAGATGCCGCTCTGGATCAGCGCCTTGGCGCATTCGTTACAGGGGAACAGCGTGGTGTAGATGCGCGCGCCCTTCAGGCTGCCTGTGCCGGAGGCATGGTTCAGTATGGCGTTCAGCTCGGCGTGGCAGACATACATGTATTTGGTTTTCAGCGGTTCGCCCTCGCGCTCCCAGGGCATGTCGTCGTCGAAGCAGCCTGTGGGCATGCCGTTGTAGCCCATGGACAAAATCTTGTTTTCGCGGCTGACGATGCACGCGCCCACCTGTGAGGTGTTGTCCTTGCTGCGCTGCGCGGTGAGCAGCGCCACGCCCATAAAATATTCGTCCCAGGAAATATAATCCGTCCGTTTCAAAGCAGGGCCTCCTTGATCTGTGTATGATGTTTGCGCGGGAACACCGCGCGTCAATCCGTCATGGGGCTGACGCCGTCCAGATAGTCCACGGCGGCCAGCGCGGCCACAAGGCCGTCGCCCACGGCGTTGGCCACCTGCAGCGGCTTGCCCGTCATGTCGCCCGCGGCGAACAGGCCGGGAATGTTGGTGCGCATGGCGGCGTCTGTTTTTACAAAGCCGTTTTCCAGCGCAAGGCCGGGCACCAGCGCGTCCGGCGGCGTGGCCGCGCGCAGGATAAAAACGCCCTGTACGGGCAGCGCGGCGCCGCCCACGCGCACGGCCTCCACGGCGGCCCCGCCCTCCACGGCCTCCACGCGCCCGGCCCGGAAGGCCACGCCCGCTTCCAGCGTGTCGGGCCTGCGGCCCGCGATGTAGGTGACGGAGCAGCCGATGCCGTGCAGGAAATTGGCCTCCTGCGGCGCTTCGGGGGAAAGCCCCCACACCGCTACCGCGCGCCCGCGGTACAGCATGCCGTCGCAGGTGGCGCAGTAGGAAACGCCGCGGCCCAGCAGCTCGGCCTCGCCGGGCACGGGCCTTGCCTTGGAAACGCCGCAGGCCAGCACCACGGCGCCCGTTTCCAGGATATCGCCGTCCAGGTTGACCATGAAGCGTCCGCCGAACGGCATGACGTTGCCCGCGCGCCCCTTGCGCAGCACAGCGCCCGCGTCCCGGGCGTGCTGCGTAAAGCGCTCCATCATCTGTTTGCCGGACAGCCCCGGCATGCCCAGATAGTTGTCCACCTGCTCGGCCTTGGCCAGCAGCGTTTCGCCGCTGTGCACCACCAGCACGGTCTTGCCGCGCTGGCGCAGGTTCAGCGCCGCCGAAAGCCCCGCTGGGCCTGCGCCGATGACAATGCAGTCAAAATTCGTTTCCATTTGTACTCCTTATCCGGTGTGGTCACAGCGCCACAACGAGCGTGCCGACGGTGATGAGCACGCCGCCCAGCAGCGTTTTGAGCGTGAGCTTTTCCCCCAGGAAAAGCGCGGCCAGAAGGAATGTGAGGATGAGGCTGAATTTGTCGATGGTGACGACCTTTGCCACCTGCCCCACCTGCAGCGCCTTATAATAGCACAGCCAGCTTGCCCCTGTGGCAAGGCCGGAGAGCATGAGGAACACAAGGCTTCTGCCGCCGATGTCCTTCATGCCGGCCTGCGCCCCGGTGATGAACACCATGCCCCAGGCCATCACAAGCACGAAGATGGTGCGGATGGCCGTGGCCAGGTTGGAATTGATGCCCTGGACGCCGATCTTGCCGAGGATCGCCGTCAGGCTGGCGAACAATGCGGAAAGCCCCGCGTAAACGGCCCACATGAAAAAGCCCCCATTTCTTTGTGCGGGCGTGCCCGGCCGCACCGGGCGCCTTTGCGTTTATTATACAGCAGCACGGGGCAAAAACACAAGCGGCCGCGGCCGTTTCGGGGCCTTCCGCGCGTGTTTTTTTGCCGCCGGGCAGGAAAGCGTCCGCGCCGGCGGGGCAGGGGGCTTCCGCAAATGCGGCCGCCGGGCGCGTGCGCCCAAGGGCGTGCCTTCACGCGCCGCCGGGCCCGCCGG